>JAEOSX010000117.1 GCA_016840135.1 Candidatus Hermodarchaeota archaeon | reverse complement strand
CGTAGACTAGTTCGGTGAATCGTTTGGATTTGAGGAGTAACAGGTCTATGCCCAGGTCCTTTGGGGAGGATTTCCTGTGTTGGGCTAGGAACATCATTTGAGCAGCGCGATGTAGTTCCCAGACAGCTCCTTGGGTTTTCGCACTTACTTCTGTTGTTAGCATCAGGGTAATGCCAAGTTCACTAGCGATGCCAGTAAGAAGGGCGTTTACACCGGATGTATCAGCATCCAGTAGCTCTGTGACATTCCCTACTCCCATGAGGAGAGGTATTGATGGGTGACCGTTAGCGAAGAGTGTATAGGCTTGGATTGCATGGCTCAGTCCAGGTGTGATGAGGGAGTCGCAGAGGAGGTCGGCGATAAGATTGTTGTATCCTAGTTTTTGGGCAGATGCCAGGTTTTCTTCCATTTGGTGAAGTCGGTCTTTTGCAGTGGAGGGGAGTTGTTGGCCTGCTTGGGTGACGGGGATTATGACAAAGGCTGCCTTCTGGCGGAGTGACTTGGGAATCTCTGCCATGTTTTCACGGTCTAGACTGAGTACTAGGGAAGCACCCGCTTTAATGCCTGCGGCGATTTCCTTTGGGTCACTTGAATCGATGCTGATGGGGACTGGGACAGCGCGACTCACTACTTGTACAGTGTGTTTGGCTGCTCTAGTATCAGGGGCATTGGCGATCATGCCCACATCGATGATTGTAGCACCGTTAGCTGCAAATCGACGTGCCAGATGGATGAGTTCCTCATCTGACCTGCTTGGCGCGTCGGTTATTTCGGCGACTACCCGGATGGGGTATGTGGGCCCTGTCAGTAGTGTACGGCGACCACTTCCGATGCGAAGGGTTCGTGGAGGCGGTGGGCTGGGCAAGGGAGAGGTTTCCGCGGCAATCAGGTCGCTAGCCGCTCTAGCTTGGAGGTGTTCCTGAAGAATCCTATCTGCTGATTCGGTGGTAGATAGGATAACCAAGTTACTTTCTATCGATTGTAGGATGAAGGGAAGGTCAGCGGCGTGGCGTGGCCCCTTAAAGGCGGGTATACCTGTTGCCTTCGATACGAGAGTTGTGTCACCTGAAATCATTCCAGGAAGAAGGATTAAGTCATGTTTGTCTGGTTTGTGCTTTCGGAGCTTGGAGGCTACGTATTTTGGGTGGAGAAAGGCTGCAACTGCTACGGGTAGGACCAAGACTTCACAGGAGTGTATGGGCGGGGCTGTTTGGGCGGCATGACGGACAAGGGGTTCAGCTAGTTGACCAGTTATTAGCAGAATTTTCATTGTGCATCCCACGCGAATTCGGTGATTACTTGGTCCGGGATTCCGGATATCTGTGTCGTTCCTCCTGTTAGGTTAACGATTTTACTTTGACTCTGGCTCGCAAGCCATTCTAGGAGTGCTTTAGCAACTGATAGTTTTTCTCGTTTTGTCTTACTTGCTAGGATATCAGAGGATAAGCTTGGCTTTGAATAGCGCCCCACGAATACTCCCAGATCCATCCCGACTAGCCCGATGATGTTTGCCCTGAGTGCCTCTGCAAGGAAGACGCATCGGTCTCCGTCAGTGAAGCCTCCTGAGTTGATTACTCCTGGACGTGGACGTGCCTGGGTTGATCCTAGAACTCCGTTTCCTTCCGTCTGGTCTTGTAGTAGCATAGGCACATAGTGTTCTAGCGCTGAGGTGTTGTCTCCGTGAGCGTGTACAAGAACAATCGAGCCAGCCAGGTGCGCCTGGAGAATATCAGGCACGTTACCATCTAGGTCACTAACTATAAGGTCAGGTTGTAGGTCATATTCTAGTAGCGCTGTAGTTGCACCATCGGCTGAGATTATTGTTGTTTCTTGATTGATGTTATTCTGAATTATCTCCTCAAGATTACGTGTGAGAGAAGGACCTGCCCCGCAGACTAGTACATTCCGTTTTGTAACTAGGCTGCTTATGTTTGAGAGAGGTATTGCTTGCCCGCTAATTATCCCACTTAGCAGGTCAGTTGCCCGTTGATCCTCTTCGATACTATATCCGAATCTTGCTACAATCTCGAGGTACCGGGGCCACCAAGCTTCAAGGGATACCAATTACATCGCCTACTAGGGTGCCACTTTGCCTGCTTTATTCCTTCTTATCATTGGCGGCTTGTGCTGTTCTCTTTAATTTCTCGTCTTGCTTCCCCTATCGTTAAGGTCTGTTCTGCAACGATGTCGTGGCGGTGGACACATTCTTCGTTGCGCTGCCTAAAGGATAGCTCCATCTGTTCTGGGAGATCGTGGAAGGTCTGGACGACATTGCGAATCATGTGGCGAATCGAGTCTTCAACAAAGCAAGGGTTCTCTAGGGCTGTCTGCACTACAGCGGCTTCATCCGGGCGTTTCAATATTTCAAAGGTGCCAGCGCTCATCGCTTGTTCTACGATTTGAATTAGCTGGAGGGCGTCAATAGGATAGCCAGCCGGAATCTCAACCATGACGGACCCATGGCTGCGTTGCATATGACTACCTATCGGTAGGTTATCAACGATTTCTCGTGCTTGTGGTTGTTCTAGCTTGTGGGTGCTAGTAAGCTTACTTTCTGAGATATCCCTGAGTAATTCTTGGGCGCAGGGGCATGCAGTTATTCCTGTAGCGGTCACACCAATCCAACGTCTTAGACTGGTGTCTTCTTCTTTTGAGCCACGGTGAGCTAGTGCCCGTGCCTCCATTATGCATGACTCGAAGGTGCGAATGTTGGTCTTGGGAGTGGTTCGTGCATACACTGTATCTGCTTTTCCAAAGACCTCGGCTTCGTTTGCATAGTCGTGACGGCGGAGCAGGTCTTGGGCAATATCTGCACAGATATCTTCGAGGCGATAGAGCTTCTCGGCATATTGGCTGACGACTTCGACTGCTGCCTCGATGCTCCTCGATGGATGGATGCCCTTCTGATGCGCTGGCAAATCTACGTAGATATCAAAGCTGGGCACGACAATGGCGGGTTGTTCCTCGAAGAAAATCCCTTGAATCGGAACCCTTATGTCGGTTACACCGACTCGACGGACCGGCACTGGGATTGGTGGTTTTTGAGCGTGGGTGTCTGGACGTGGCAACCAAGAAAGCTCCTATTGATACACCTGTCCAAATAGCAAGCCTGCAAGATAAAAACCTTCACAAACTACAAGAGAAGGAGCTGGCTTTGCCTCGAACAGGTGAAATAAAAAGGTGGACATCGAGGGCGATGCTATGAATCGTGTGTATCCCAGCGTAGATGCCCGAAAATGGCTGGCGATACTACTCCTCGGATACACATTGGTTACCGTTTTCCCTTATCGTATTGGTGCGAATCTGATTCCAAATGACCCGGTAGCTGAAGATAATACTGAGAAGGTTCGCTACGCAGAGTGGGATGACAGTAGACAGTTCTCGAATTATCACTCATCAGCAGCTAGGGGCTGGTCTTCCGAGATGGAAAATCAGGAAGCATATGCTGATGCTGATCGTGCATATCTTGAGCATGGAGCAATCGATATCAGCAGTGATGACGATTTCCAGAGTCAAGGCTGGCCAGGTAACGGAACGGTTGAGGACCCGTATCGGATTGAGAACCTCTTCATCGACCCAGATGCCTATGCAGATAACTGTATTGACATTCGCAACACCCGAGCGCATTTTATCATAAGGGATTGCCTGCTGGTTAATGCTCAGTGGTGGTTTCGTGGCGCGGGAGTGTTCTTGTACAATGTTAGGAATGGGAAAATCGTCAATAACACTTTGGCTGACAACGTTTACGGTGTCCGGTTGATAGAATCAAGTTTCAACCTGATCGGCAACAACACGAGCACTGGTCAATGGGCTGGTGTCCTGTTTGATAGTTCGTATCTCAATGTCATCCTGAACAACACTGTGTCAGCTAATGCGTTCGGTGTATCGCTCCGAGAGTCTAATGTAAACACGGTTTCAAATAACACCCTTGTTGCAAACGACTTTGGAGTAAATGTCGAAAGATCAACGGTTAACACAATCACGAACAACACCTTCATTGACTGCGGGATGT
>JAEOSX010000116.1 GCA_016840135.1 Candidatus Hermodarchaeota archaeon | reverse complement strand
CTTCTCCGATGGTGCCCGGTGCTCGACTTCCTGAAGGTAGAATTCAAAATCTTTGACTAGAGGAAGGTCACCATGTCGGCTCCGTGTGAGCCCCTCCTCAAGTATTACTCTAGCCTCATCGAACCGCTCTTCCAGAATGTCGATTATCCCTCTTAGGAGTTTAATTTCTGTTGCCATCGCTTCAAGATTCGCTTCATTGCAGAGCGCCTCGGCGAGTTGAAGTTCCTCAAGGGCACGATCCAAATGCTCAGTCTTATCTGTGAGCCTATATCGGTCCGTGAGAATCTTAGCTAGACTAACGCGGCTCCTGACAACGTCTCTTGTTAATCCCAAACTATCTGCAAGATAAAGGGCTTCAGAGAAAGCCGTCTCCGCATCACCCAGGTTACCCTCCTTTTCCGCTAAAAGACCTCTACAATGATAATACTGAATCATCTCAAAATTAGAGCTTCTAGCTTCCGCTCCTGTATAGATTTCTTCAACATATCGTTCCGCTCTCTCCGATTCCTCCAGATCAATGAGGACATGTGCAAGAAGAGCAGGATAGAATGAGGCAATCGTATCCTCCTTAGGAAGGAGTTCATAAGCCCTCTCGGCGTTCTTCAATGCCTTATCCAACTTGCCCATATACAGATAGAGTTCACCAAGAGAGTGCAAGATTTCATGAATCACTGCCCCGGTCTTCTCTCGGACCTCCAACGCTTCTAGCAGATACTTTTCCGCTTCTTCATATCTTCCCGTGAACATCAAAACGTAACCTGTATTATTCAGCGACGCTGACTTGCCAATGTAATCCCTTATCTCCTCTAAAATCGGGAGCATTTGCTTGAAACAATCTATCGATTCTTCCCATCTACCGAGTGGGCTGTAGGAGACCCCTAGACCGTTAAGGGCAACAGCTTCAGCTAGTATGTCTTGTTGCTCACGAGCTAGCTTCACCAACCTCTTTCCTTCTTCGATTCCCCTTTCGAATTCCCCTAGATTGCGTAACGCCCAACACACAAGAAATGCGCCGCGTTTTGCCAAGTTAACTAGTTCGGCGCCTTCTTCTCTCTTAGCGTACTCTAAGAGGTTCTCGTATAATTCTAGAATCTCCTGGAACCGACCAAAATATCGGTACCGGTTCATCTCCAAGAAAGTCACGTATGTATAGATATAGGGACTTTCAATTGCTATTGCGTGGGTCTTAACCTCTTTCACCTTCTCTATGTACTGCTCGGGGCCCACTCTTCCATTGAAATAATCATCCGTGAAGATAACCGCTGAGGGAAACCGGTCTAGGTACTGGTCACCAAATTCATAGAGAAGATCGAAGCGCTTACCCATCCATAAAATCGCCATGGATGTACAGAAGGTGGTCTCATCTTCTAAGTCACCACTACGGATGAACTCGGCTACCTCATCGAGGAAGGCAGCAGGTTTCTCCCTATTTTCCTCAAAAAAACGGAGAACACGCTGACTCTCCGGTGAACTGGTTGAGCCAAAATAGTGTGCAATCTGGTACTGCATTTCTATTCCCCACACTACAGTAGTATCACCTAGCTGCTTTTCTGATGTCCTAAAACCCTTTCCAATGCGGCTATTCCCTAGGTTAGAATGGATGGGTCTAGACGAATCTTTTTGTATGGTTCATACTTTGTTCCTGCGGTTTAATCCATTGCCTGAATACGACTGGAAATATGCGAATCCAATCTTCGATGCTCACACACATACCTGGGATGGGTATATGGACGAGATGGTCGAGGTTGACCAAGCCCTTGGTGTGAAGGCCCAACTTGTTATTGTACACCAGAGGGATATCCGTGATACAATTACAGAGCGTTTTCCTGGTCGCTTTGTCTTGGCAAAGTATCTTTCCATGCGAAGCCTGTTCGCCTACAGGATTAAGGAAGTAGTCCAGGAGATTGAGGCAATGGAGGAGGATGGGTTCTCGTTGGCTAAGGTGTGGTTCGCACCCCGCAGCCGTGATTTTGTAGGTAGCCGCGCTGAGCCTATCAATCTTAGAAACCCCCGGCTTGAGCCTATCTTTGAGAAGCTCGAGGAAGAAGGGCATCCACTGCTAATTCATGTAGGAGATCCTGACACATTTTTTGCTACAACTTATGTCGACTCGGCTGTCTACGGTACAAAGGAGGACCACTTGGACCAGTTGGAATACCTTATTCAGAAATATCCCGGGCTGAATTTTCAGCTAGCCCATTTCGGGGCTCAACCTGAGATACACCGGCTTCCTCGTCTTGCTTCTTGGTTTGATAAATACACGAACTTTGTTGTTGATACCGCTTCCTCACGGTGGATGGTCCGCGAGCTGAGCAAAGACCCTGAACGCGCACGAGACTTTCTGATAAAATACTCCAAGCGAATACTCTTTGGGACCGATGGCATCTTCAGGGAATCATCAAAACCTAGAACAAAAGGAGACAAAGAAGGGCCCCCTCAACCTAGGTCTCCATATTTTGTAAGGGTCCTTGCCCAGAGATTGTTATGGGAAACAGACAAACGTGGTGTTCCACTTCCCTTTCCTGATGCTGACACAGAAGCTACTGGTGGAACATTCATCAATGGACTGGACCTTCCTATGCGTGTTCTGAAAGACCTCTACTGGGGTAACGCGCAGCGACTATATGGCTCAATGATTGCCTGATAGTGATACTTACGTTCTCGGGAGTGTTCCTCATCATCAAATCTTTCTCTTTCTAATTAAAACAATACTAGTTACAGCGACAGGAGCACACACCAAGCCTATCGCCAGTGCAAGACCACCCAACACAGACCCAGGAGGAGGTGGCGTAGTTGATGTATCAAAGAGATCTGATATTCTAGTGGTCTTTACAAGGAGCCCGTAAAGCCCTAGCTCTGTGGCGACTCCTGGTGCTCCAGGGACCACCTGAGCTAGTTCCTCGTAGAGGTTAAGCGTCACCATTTCGTCGAATCCCCTCCGTTCCGGTTCCCAGATGTAGATAGTTCGTGTGATAAGATCGAAGACATTGCTATACTTAGTGGCATACGTGCCCTCCTGATGAACCGCATCGAGAACGTCTCGGCATGCCTCCAT
>JAEOSX010000115.1 GCA_016840135.1 Candidatus Hermodarchaeota archaeon | reverse complement strand
CTGTCTTCCCTTTGTGGAAAAACTATGGAGGACAACAATAATGGAATACGTTTACAGTGCGATGGTACTTCATAAGGCTGGTAAATCGATTACTGGCGCAAGTTTAACTAAGGTTTTAACAGCTGCTGGCGTCAAACCCGACGAAGGTCGAGTGAAGGCGTTAGTTGCAGCCTTAAAGGGAATTGATATTGAGGAAGCACTCAAGGCAGCCCCTGTCGCGGTTGCAGCTCCGGCAAGCGCAGCAGATAAGCCTAAAGAAAAAGCCAAACCTAAGGAAGAAGAAAAGCCGAAGGAAGAAGAAGTCACTGGACTCGGTGCCCTCTTCGGTTAAAACGCTTCTTGAGGCGGTCAAAGTGCCGCCTCATTCCTATATTTTTTATCCACCTCGGCGTAGATACCATCCCAAATCCTTTCGATTCCTCAGCTTTATTTTTCCTCTACTTTCTTTTTCCAATATGCCATAACCAAGCACTTCTCCTCGCTGATTCATTACAAGCACTTCCGAGTTAACATTATCTTTTGGGAGTTTTAACAAATGATTACTTTCTAAGTTTTTTCCATACAGGAATTGCTGCTCCCCCTTCGGTGTGGCTACGACTGCATTGTCCACTGTTTCTGCTGAAAGTCTGTGACAAATATGAAGGCTCGGTTTAAGGATTTTCCCGCGAATTTCTCCTAAGAAGATTCCAATGAAATAGGGGTGCCGCCATTCTCTCAGTGATTTGTAAAGGCTCCACAGTGATTTGGATAACAAGTACACTTCTAAGCGACGTCCATGACCTATTAGGATGTGCTTGTCCTTTAGTAAGAGCTCGATATCCTCTGAATCAATAAATTGCTCTAAACCTTCTATTATCTTCTTCAAATCCAACGGTGAAGCTGAATCAAAGGTCAGGCGGTGATCTTTTCCAGTTTGCAAATGAAGAAACCCTCCATTTTGTGCTTGTATGGATAAAACCGACGAGCATTAAGTACCGAGTCATCCATCACTCGACCAAAAGGGGCCCTAATACCAGGATCACCAAAAACTAACCCTGTATCCACTACTCTAAGCGGGCAGTTTTGTAATGCAAAATTTACTATTTCTTCGTTCTCTTCTGGTGCAAAGGAACAAGTCGAATACACTAAAGTACCATCTTCCTTGAGTATTTTTGATGCTACAACAATCAGTTTCCGCTGTACGGCTGCCATGGTCTCGACATCCTTTAGGGTCCTGCTTCGTTTTCGCTCTGGTTGTAATGGAATCAGTCCTTCACCCGTGCACGGGGCATCAAGCAGCACTTTATCAGCCTGAATTCCTGTCTCTGGCAGGTGCGCTGCGTCCACTCGCAATGCTAATACGTTTTCAACCCTCATCCGCGATAAATTTGAGCGAAGCCCTCGCATACGTTTTCGGCTGATATCAGTTGCTAACAGCGCTCCTGAATTTTCCATCAATTGGGCAATGTGCGTAGTTTTACCACCAGGAGCAGCACACATGTCCACGACAACCTCACTCCCTTTCGGATTCAACACCTCTACTGCCCACATTGATGCCTGGCTCTGCACGAAATAGTATCCAAGAAGATATTCAGTTGTTGCTCCTAATGGGAATTCACCAGATGTCATACGAAACGCATAATCAATCCCTTGGACGACCTCTAAATCGAACCCCTTCATCTCAAGACGCTTCCCCAATAATTGTGGTTCAATAGCTAGTGTATTACATCGGATTGTCTTGGGAATATGGCGATCATTCCCCTCTAGGAATGCTTCTGCTTCTTCACCAAAAAGTGTCAAATACCGTTCTATCATGTATTCAAGATAGCCGAAGCGCCTAGCTAACCGCTGAACCCTTTTTCCGCTCAAAATAATCTCACAACTACTCTAGCAATGCAACAAGGCTTAAGAAGCATCCGTCTTCACATCAATAACACTAATCACTCAGTATGCATTAGGTGGCAAATTATGTGTCTAGCAATCCCTGCCCGGATAATCTCGATTGAAGAAGATAAGGCTACTGTCGACTTCGGCGGAGTTACCCGCGTCATATCTCTTGCTCTTCTCCCAGACACTGCAGTTGGTGACTACGTTCTTGTCCACACCGGGTATGCAATTCAGAAAGTGGATCGCGACGAAGCAGAAAAAACTCTGGACCTTTGGCGCGAAATACTCTCTACTGAAGACAAAACTAACCCATAGATAACACTCTTTAACGCCCCTAATTCGGTTCAACCTCTTTTCTATACAGGGCAGGTTGCATATAATTGAGTATATTTTGAGATGAAGTTTCATATGCCGAGTGTCTGAATGAAAAAAATGAGGTAATTGGCACTCCACTTTCCCAAAATGGGTGTGCCAATTGATACAACTCGCTTGTGAGTTGTTGGCTGCTGCTTCTCACTTGCTGCTCTCTTATTAGCCAGATTCCTCGTCTTCCTCGATTTCCTCAAGAGGAATGGGAGGCGGAGTGGTCAACATTGTCCATCCAATCCACGCTATAATGAAGAGAATCAGAACTATGGCAATCCATAGTGGTATTGCAACTGCGAAGTATGGTTCATATGAAATTAGGGGGATCCAGAAGAAAAATTGATACCATGGATGTGTTGTCCATGACGCGGGGTACATGGAATAGTACATGAATGGGTATATCATCGCCCAGAAGGTGTAATACAGAGCGAAGAGGATGGCGAATAAGAGGATGAGAAAACCGTATACTTTATCTCGGCCCATATTTCGTTTCCCTCGGAAGGGGATTTAGCGTTGCCTTAGTGAGTCTTCTTCTTAAGTTTTGCCGTTAATCGGATAACAATTCCTAATGGATTTGATGTATGAATTTGAGATACAGTTTTTTATTAGAGTGTTTTCTTTCTCGTTAAACAAGATAGTAGGTGTAATGGTTAATGTTTGAGGATTTGCGTATCGAGACTCCGGAAACACCGCCGCTTCAGGTTCGTCCAGGCTTGTTTAAGGATATTCAGGCTTCATCAGAACGCTTGGTTCATTTAGTTATGGTAGCGACAAAGCCTGATTTCATCAAGCAGTTCCCTGTCTATCTCGAGTTACAGCGCCAAGGCAAATTCGTTCTACTCGGTCACACCGGGCAACATTATGACTGGAATCTTTCAGGAGCCTTACACGAAGAGTTCAATGTTCGACCAGATTTTACTTTAAATATACGCGGGTCACTTTATCAAAAAATCTCACAAATTGTTGAGCGACTCGGGTTCATAATTAGTAGTATTCGACACAAAGCCCCGACGAAGGTCTTACTACCATATGTCCATGGGGATACAACAACAGCGGCTGCAGGTGGTATAGCTTGTTACAATAGCTTTGTTCCAGTAATCCATGTTGAAGCAGGATTGCGGACAATGACGCCTGATGTAAAGCTTGTGAAGCAATTGGTTCGAGAAAAAATATCAGTAAATGAATTCCACACAATCTTACAGAAACGTGAGGTGTGGGAAAAAGGCTCTAGTGAACCATATCCAGAGCAGTTCGACACCCGGACTGCTGCGGCTGTATCAGGTATTCATTGTGCCCCTGTAGAACTGAATCAGCAGAACTTGTTCGACGAAGGCTATCCAGCTGATCGTATCAGTGTAGTGGGCAACACGGTCAGCGATTCTCTAAGCTTCGCTTTAGAAAAGGCTGAATCGAGTAAAATCTATGAACAGTATCCTGTCCTCGAAGATAGTTCAATAATTCGGTTCTGTGTTCACCGTCGCGGAAACATCGTCTCAAAACACCGTTTCAAGGTCTTATTCGATACAGTTGTCAGGCTTGTCAAGCAAGGCTATAATGTTCTCTGGATTGCGCTAGGCGGAACCTTCGCTGCTCTTCGCGCCTTTGGATTGGAGAGAAAAATCCGCCGCCTTGCAGAGAAATATCCATCACTGGTGTTTTCAGAGGTATGGCCTTATTACACAGACGTGATTCGCGTAATGAAGGATTGTGCTGTTATAGCAACTGATAGCGGTAGTATTCAAGAAGAGGCAAACATCCTCCACGTCCCCTGCGCAACATTGCGGTTCAATTCAGATCGCCCCGAAACTCTCATTGCTGGTGCCAATATTCTGGCACCACCAGTAACCTCCAATGTGGTTTTCCGAGTTATCCAAGAAATAATGGAGAATAAAGAACTTAATCAACGAATGCGCGCTACACCCAATCTTTACGGTGAGAGTGTGAGCGCGAAAATAATAGATTTTACTACACGAGTGGCTAACACCCAGAACATATTCAGATGGGAACAGGAACGTATAGGCTTTAGTGATAATGACGATTGGGAGCCTGGTGAAACCACTTACCTCTAACATTTCGAATCGCACACAATGGGAAAGATAGAGATGATTGCCGTTATTCTTGTAGGCGGTTTCGGTACACGCTTAAGACCATTAACTTGTACCCGTCCAAAACAGCTTCTTCCATTGGGGAACACGACTCTTATCGAATACATGATTGGGCGATTGGCAGAACAGGGATTCAGAGAGATTGTGCTTGCGATTGGCTATCAACCTGATGCACTAAAAGAAGTCTTAGGCGAAGGCGAAAAACTCGGGGTCACCATTCACTATTCACTAGAGGATGAACCATTAGGAACCGCTGGACCAATTAGGCAAGCAGAGAATTACCTTCGTGGAAGTGGCAGGTTCTTAGTGCTAAACGGCGACATTGTGTCCGATATGAACTATCAACAAATTCTAGACCAACATCGTAGCAATCAAGCAACAGCTTCTATTGCACTCTACCGCGTTTGTGACCCTTCTCGGTATGGTGTTGTCGATATAACATCAGAGGGGCAGATTCTTGCTTTTATTGAGAAACCGTCTGCTGGTACTGCACCAAGCAATTTAATCAACGCTGGTTGCTATGTGTTAGAAGAGTCAGTGCTTGATCATATACCATTAGGAAGGAAGGTCTCTATCGAACGCGAAACCTTCCCACTATTGTGTGAGAAAGGCCGCGTCCACGGCTGGGAACACAAGGGGCTCTGGATTGACACTGGAACACCAGCCTCATATCTTGAAGCTAATAGAGAAATCCTTGCCGCTAGCCAGGTTGGTTCCAGTATTACTCGACCAATGAAAGAATATTCTGAAGGTAAATATGTTCAATGTTACAGACCTTATATAATTGGAAGACATACGAAAATCGGCGATTATTGTGAGATTGGTCCTAATGTAACTCTAGGTCGAAATGTTTCTATTGGTGCAAATACTAGAATTCGTGATGCTGTAATTCTTAACGACGCGGAAATTGGTGAAGGCGTCGTACTGAAAGACACTATAATTGGACAAGGTGCAATAATTGGGAACAAAATCCGTCTCGAGAAATTTCAGCTTGTAGGTGATCGCGCGACTGTCTATCCAGGTGCTATTGTTCCACCTGGTGCTCGGATTAATCCCGATGAAGATTTTAGGTAGACTAGCTCGCCTCCGGTCTCTTTTACTTACTTCCTTCAGGTTTTACTAGAATTCTTGCGCGGCGGTAGGTAGCAATTAAAATGGCTGCCAAGGTGATGAGGGATAAACCAGCAGCAGTTGGAAAGAGCGTGATTCCCCAAGGAGTGAAGTTGAGTGCAAAGGCTACAAGAATGTCAAGGGCGATGCTTAAGCCGATAGAGAGCGCTAGTCGTTCCCAGTAATCTATGAAGCGGTCAAAGGGGTATAGACTGCGGACAAAGGCGAAACCTGGAATGAAAACTAGAAATATGCCTGCAAATATCCAGCGAACTATTACCAATGGAAACACATTGGGAATCAGGAAGGTTGTCGTTATCCCAAGAAATAGTAAGAGTATAGTTAACCACAAATCGACTGCTAGCTTGCTCCCCAAATACTGTTTCAAACTAGTAACAGGCGCCATTACAGCGTCATCCGCGGCACCTGGGAGGTTGAGGATGACTTTACCCTCCCTAGCAAGGTCTTGAATGACCTTAAGGATTACACCCTGCTTTATTCCAGAAACTTCCAGTACCCGAACCACATCTCGAACGGTATTGAAACGACGAGAATGTAATGTTTCAAGTACAAGTTGACGCACGGTTTCAGGAACACCATTATCTCCATTCTTTAGTGCCATCGATAACAACCTGCCTCGCCCACTTAGTACAATACTCTTTTTACGTTTACCTTCCATAGGGTGAACCCGATGTGAAAGCTGATGCCTCGCTATATTATCTTGATAGGGCTCATCCTGTCCTTGAGCATTGCTAGTTTTTCTGCTGGATTAGTTGCGGCACCAAATTATTCAGCTTCTCAAGTTGAAGCACAACAGGCCATAGAAACAGCACAAACAACAATCAATGATGCGTTTGGACAGATCACACAAGCAGACTTGGCGGGTGCTGACATCAGCGATCTTGTTTCGGCTTTAAATTTAGCAATTAGTGATTTAGACTTGGCTCGTGCCGCTTTTAGCGCTTCAGAATATGCTTCAACAACCCTCCTTGCAGAAAGTGCACAGAATGCCGCTGAAGCAGTTCTCAACGAGGCGCAAACCCGTGTAACAGTTGCACTTACGAATTCAATTATACAGGTTCTCTTGATTCTTGTAGTAATCTTAGCTGTAGTAGTTTTCACATATTTACTAATCACCAGATGGCGGAAACACAAACAGCAGCAAACAAGAACTCTCCTAAGAATGGAAATCCATCTTCCCAGAGAGGAGGAACGTGACGAATGAGTAAACATGCAAAAACCGTTCTGACAATATTGATGATTGGTATTGTCTTATCAACAAGTACGCTTCTTATCTCGCTCTGGCTACTACCGCCTCAGGAACAAACCCCGACACTCAGCATTCTCGACGAAAACCAGCAGGCAAACTATCCAACCAGTATATCACAATACAGCAACATCACTCTCTATGTCGAAGTTGAGAATCTTATGGGAGTGGTACAATACTTCTATATCTATGTGAAATTAGCTTCTCCCACCACAATGGCTAGTAGTAACAATCCCTCCTCAGCTCCGCTTATTCAGGAGTACCAACGAATAGTCCTTCATGGAGGCAGCTGGTTATTCTCTACACAGCTAAACATGACTACACTCGGTATCAATTTTCGCTTAACATTCGAGTTATGGCGCTACGATCTTGCAACAGATACAATAGACTATACTGGGATTTGGGTTCACCTACCCCTAAACGTGACAGTGAGTTAAGATTGGGGTAGTGGCGATGAGGTGTACGGCTCTATGAAACGAAAGCTGTGTATAACTCAGGTGGTTCACAACTTCCCACCAGTTGTCGGGGGTATCGAAACATATGCTTACAACCTAGCCAAAGGTTTGGTGGACGCTGGACATCATGTCAAAGTCTATACTTCTAGGACTCCAGGAGCCCCCAACCAGGAACTCTGGCAGGGAATACATGTCCATCGGTACCGAGCTGTAGCCCGGCCTTTCTCCTATCCCTTTATGCCAGGTCTTTTCACTGCTCTATTACGCGATGATTGTGATATAATTCATGCGCATATCAACTCACCAATGACCGTGGATCTTACAGCAATGGTTAGTCGCCTTCTCAATGTTCCTCTAGCGATAACTTATCATGCGGATGCTCTTCTTAGCGACTTTGTTCCGAAGCCCGCATCTTTTCATAAGTGGTTAGGACAAATCTATTGGCTCTCTCGTCACTTCGCAGCAGGTGTTGCTAGCCGTCTTATCGTAACCTCTCCACTATATCTTGAAACCTCAAATTTCCTCCAGAGATATCGAGAAAAGACCTCAGTAATCCCTGCTGTAGTTGATCCCTTCTTCTTGGAACCTCTGGGCGAGTCATCAGCTATAAGAAAACAACTAGGTTTTTCATCAGATTCTCAATTGATTCTCTTTGTTGGGCGACTCGTCCCATACAAGGGACTTCGTACGCTGCTCCGCGCATTTCGTCGAGTCCACAAACAAAATCCTTCTGCTCAATTGGTTTTGATAGGCTCTGGCCCAGAATCTTCTCATCTTCGAAGATTGAGTAAACAACTCGGTGTTGCGAATTCGACTCGTTTTCTAGGTAAAGTTTCTCGTGAAGTTTTACGTGATGTATATTCAGCATGCGACCTCTTTGTACTTCCATCTCGCTCTAGATCTGAAGCCTTCGGTATTGTACTACTAGAAGCAATGGCTCGTGGAAAACCAGTCGTTGCGACTCATGTTGGAGGCATACCTTATGTAGTAAATCACGGTAAAACTGGGTTTCTAGTACCACCCCACGACCCTGTCCCACTCGCGAAGAGGATTTCAAGGTTGCTAAATAATCCCGCACTATGCTCTAAAATTGGTAAGGCAGGACGGGAACGCGTAATGAGAAAATTCACTCGAGAACCAACAACCCGCCAGCTTGAAAAGCTCTATATTAAGATGATGAAGTAGGTTTCTTTCTAATTCTCTTCAAGGCACTGTCTATATACTTTCTCAGTTTGAATACTAGTTTTATGCCAAGAGTGATTTTCTAACACGTATCGCCGACCTAAATTTCCCATATGTCTAAGTTCAGTACGCCGCTCTAGCCACTTCTCGATAGTTTCTGCAATCACAATTTCATTGGGGTCTTTTATGAGAATCCCTAATTTGTTCTGTAAAAAGTCTGCAACACCGCCAACAGCTGAAGCCATAACTGGGGTTCCTGTTGATAGAGCCTCTAAGACGGTTGTAGGTAATGTTTCAGTAAAGGAAGGAACCACGTACAAATCGAGTGATTTCATAAAAGCTGGCATAACGTCGTGACTGATTCGCCCAAGAAATGTCACATTCGCTAATTCAAGTTTAAGAATCAACTTTTCAAAATTATCCCGATCTTCTCCAACCCCAGCAAGGATTAGATGAAGGTTCGGTTGATGTTTGAGAAGGGATAGACCACGGATTAGCTGCTCAATACCCTTGTCTTTCGTTAGTGTGCCTGCGTAACCAAGCACAAAATCTCTCTTGCCAAGTTGTAATTGCTCACGGAACTTGGGTTGAACATTCGGATTGAACTTCTCCGTATCTGCAGCATGAGGAACATACACTACACGTTCTGGTGACAGACCCTCTGATATTAACACTCTACGAGAATGCTGAGTGATACAAATTAGTTTGGCGAACGAGCCTCGGAGCGCGTGACGTTCCAACCAATGGAATAGTGAAGAACGAAAGTGGTGTGGTTCCAAATTTTTCCATTGAGCTTCAACATGAGACAGTACTGAAGCTACAACTGGGGCACCTACAGCTTTACCTGCTCGTAAAGCGGCTTCTGAAGCAATAGGAGGAACTGTGTGGATGATGTCGGGCTTCCATTTACGAGTAAAGGCTCGAACCGCAGGAATAAAACGCAGGGAAAAGAAGAAGCGACTTAACAAAGTACGAGGTGTCCGTCGTCTAAGGTCAGATCGTACTGAAAAGAACCCAATCGTGTTCGGTGAAGCAAACGAAGCCCCTGGCTCGGTGCCACTAAGTATTACAACATCGTGCCCGCGTTGAATCAATCTATTACTGAGCTCCGCCCAATAAACAGGTCCTCCACCTGCCCTTCGTGAATGCGATTCGACCACAAATAATATTCTCAAATAGTTATCACCGAAACCCGATTCGGTATTAAATGAGGACAATTTTATAAGGCTTCGGAAGGCGTTTACGTGATAGAAACCTAGAGATGACTCCAATGGCCGAACAAAAGCCTCCGTCTAAAAGTAAAACCTCAAAACCTCGAAGTAAACGAAGTAAAAGCTCTGTAGCCTCGGGAACCGTTGAGGCAGGCGACTTTATCCTTATTGATATAATCGGTTATACTCAGGAAGATAACCAGCTTTTCGACACTACTAAGGAAGAGATAGCACGCAAAGAGGATGTATTCAGTGACGAAGAAATTTATCAGCCGCGCTTAATAATAGTAGGACATGGGTGGGTTCCTCCTGGCGTCGACGAAGCTCTAATTGGAATGAAAGTTGGTGAAACAAAGCAAATAGTCTTACCACCTGAGAAAGCCTTTGGTTTAAGAGACCCTAAGCGAGTCCAGATTCTTCCTAAAGCAAAAATAAAAAGTGAGCACAAAATCGCTCCTGGTATGCGCGTCCGACTTGGTTCTCAATCAGGAATAATTCGTCGTGTTGGAGGAGGTCGTGTGACCGTTGACTTCAATCACGCATTGGCTGGGAGACCTGTTCGGTACGAACTCACGCTTGTCCAGAGGTATACAAAACCAGCAGAAAGGGTTCAAGCACTGGTCTATCGCCGCTTCTACGGTGTTGACATAGAAACTATCAAGGTAACAGTACGAGCCTCCACCGTGACAATCACTCTTTCAGCTGACCTTCATTTGTTACTAAACAAGTCACTGCAAATTCAGAAGCTAGGGGTTACGCACGATATTGATACTTATATGAAAGATAAGTATTCGAAGGTCCTTTTCATAGAAGAATGGCCTGTAGGTTTACCCAAGTCTGACACATGAAATGCTGTCTTAAATCACTCTACGAACAAGCGCGCATCCCAGCTTTCTGTTGAGAGAACATTCCAGTCCTGACTTCTGGATAACTTCTTCAATCTGAACACGATCACCTTCGTTTAACCCGGTAGGAGTACACATATCGATATTGGGGCAGCTCCATTGGTCACATGCATTAGGTAGAAAAGTGAAAATCGCCCCTTCAAAGAGTTGCTGAGATAGTATCGCCACTTTCACTGGAGCCTCTTCAACCTCCACCAGTTGTACTCCATCTTCATGAAGGGGGCAGTCATGAAACTTATCGCGTACGTTTAAGATGACGTACACACGACCGGCTTCCAATTTGCCACAGCAAACCTTTCTGAGAGCACACTCACTGCATTCCCCAGTTTCTCCTGAAAAAACAAAGCTGTAACCTACCCGCGCTATCTTTTTCCCAACTAGTGTTATAATTACCACTACATTCACCCTCGAGGTAGTACACTTCTTTCTATCTCGATTATCGTGCTGAAGATACTTACCTACAAGACTGGTTGAAAAATCTTATTTCAACTGATTTCTGTTTTCGAGCATTGATATCAGTTGAAAAGACTTAAATATACTTAACCGATTCCCTTTCAGCTAAGCACTGGGGGTTCAGTGTTGTTTCCCTGAATTCTCAAAATTTTCCTCTTAACTTTAATATGTTCTATCATGACATTTGAGTTCCTTAATAGTCTTTGAGGAAACACCTTAACAATTAGAAGGATTACCCATGTTTCTCTATAAAGCTCGTACTACTATTAGCCTAACTAGCTTCCTTCTTCTCAGTGCGAGGTAATTACATGGCAGTTGAAGATTCATTAGATAAAATCCGTCAAGACCTCCAATCGCGACTTCCTAAAACCGCAGGAGTCACTAGCATCGAGTTTGAAGGTCCAGAAATTGCGATTTATGCTAGAAATCCGCAGGCGCTAGGTGAACAAACAGAAATTAAGACCCTAGCTAAGCAACTCCGAAAAAGGCTCGTAATCCGGTCCGACCCAACCATCAGAAAGACCCACGAAGAAGCTGAAGAAACTATCCGTGAAATTGTGCCTAAAGAAGCAGAAGTCACTAGCATATCATTTAATGACACTATCGGGGAAGTCATTATCGAAGCACGAAAACCGGGATTAGTGATTGGAAGAACAGGTAGTACATTAGAACAGATTCGTTTGCAGACATTCTGGAGGCCCGCTGTTATCAGAACGCCTCCCCTCCGCTCTAGCACAATCCTGAAAATTCGGCACGCCATCCAATCCTCAAGCGAGGAACGTAAAACTATACTCCGCCAAATCGGTCGGCGGATACATCGTCCAATACATATCCGCAATGGTTGGATACGGTTTACAACTCTAGGTGGTTTCCGCGAAGTGGGACGCATGTGCCAACTTTTTCAAACTCCTGAATCAACCGTGATGGTCGATTGCGGAGTCAATGTAGGTACTACTGAACATGCCTTTCCTCGTCTCGACCTCCCCGAACTCGACCTTTCTACTCTTGATGCACTTATCATAAGTCATGCCCACTTGGATCATTGTGGCTTTGCTCCATTCCTGTATAAGTACGGATACGAAGGACCTGTCTATTGTACGGCTCCCACTCAGAACCTAATGACAATGCTACAAATTGATTATCTTGAAGTCGCAAATAGAGAAGGGAAAGTTGCTCCATATGGTCTTAAGGACATTCGCAAACTCATAATGCATACTCTTCCTTTGAATTATGGTGAGGTTACTGATATCGCACCTGATGTTCGACTTACACTTCATAACGCGGGCCACATTCTTGGTTCGAGTATAGTTCATCTCCACTTCGGGGATGGCCAATACAATCTCGCCTTTACTGGTGATTTTAAGTATTCCAAGAGTCGGCTTCTTGAACCTGCCGTAGACAGGTTCCCCCGTCTTGAAACACTAATTATGGAGTCTACTTATGGTGCGCCAAGGGACATTATGCCTTCTCGCAAGAATTCTGAACGTGTTTTGGTCGATTACATTAATCGGACACTAAAAATGGGTGGTAAGGTTCTTGTTCCTGTTCTCGCTGTAGGTCGTGCGCAGGAACTTCTAGTAGTGATAGATGAACACATGCGCCGTAAAACACTCATCGAAGCGCCCGTATTCGTAGATGGTATGATCTCTGAAGCCACTGCTATTCACACTGCTCATCCGGAATATCTCGCTCGAGAACTCCGAGATAAAATATTCCATCAAGGACAGAATCCCTTCACCGCTGAGTACTTCACCCAAGTAGATGGTCATAATGCACGCACGGAAATAATAGAGGGTGGTCCCTGCATAATATTAGCGACAAGTGGTATGCTGACTGGTGGACCATCTGTTGAATATTTCAAAGAGCTCGCTGGAGACTCCCGTAACTCTATAATTTTCGTTAGTTACCAAGTGGAGGGGACTCTGGGCCGCCGCATCCAAAAAGGGCGCCGCCAACTCCCCTTGGTTAACAGTGGGCGTCATAGTGGAGTAATAAATGTGGATTTACGAATCCATACGGTTGAGGGCTTCAGTGGTCATAGTGATCGTAGGCAGCTCATTGATTATGCTCGACGGGTTCAACCAAAACCTGAACGGGTTCTCACATGTCACGGCGAGGCTGCAAAATGTATTAATTTATCCAGCCATCTTCATAGAGATTTAGCTCAAAGGCGCCGAGTTGAAACTCGTGCTCTTCAAAACTTCGAAACTATACGATTGGTCTAGTTCACTTTCTTGTCAATATGCTGGTTAGTGGAGGCGTAAACTACTTAAATAAGTTTAATGCCGTTGCATTAAAGTTAATGCTCTGACATTTACAACACCTTGTGGTAATTAACTGGAGGGCAATCCCATGTGTCCTAAACCAAAGCGTAAATACACGACTGTGTCTATTCCAAGAACCCTTTTTACAAAAATTAAAGCACGTATAGAAGACACGGGCTTTTCATCTGTTTCCGATTACGTGACCTACGTTCTCCGTGAAATCTTTGCTGAAGAAGTCCAGCAATCTACTGAAAAGGCCTTCTCTTCTGAAGATGAAAAGAGAGTGAAGGAGCGTCTACGCGCTCTCGGATATTTAGATTGACTGGTGATTGAAAGTGAATCAAGCTCATGGCGGGGGTCTAGTTTCCCGTATACTATCTGAAAAGGCGTCAAATAAACTGAAGGAACAGGTCAGTGAATTCCAAGATATTGCCATATCTTCTTCTATGGCAGATATAGTGCAGAATGTCGGTCATGGTGTTCTTAGTCCCTTGATAGGGTTCATGACCAAGGAGGAGGTCGACAACGTATTAGATGATATGCGGCTGCTTTCGGATACTCCCTGGACTATCCCAATCTTACTTGATGTTGACCAAACCTCTGGCATCTCGATTGGTGACGAAGTCGTATTAAGTCTAGATGGTATCCCAGCTGCGACTCTGTCTATTGAAGATATATTTACGCTTAATCGAAGAAAGTTTTCTCAACAAGTGTTCGGCACACAGGACTCGGAGCACCCGGGTGTAGCTAGAGTTCATACAATGGGTAAAACCCTACTAGGTGGGAAACTCTCTGTAATTTCCTCTCCACCTACGAATTTCGCAGAAGTAACGCTATACCCACTAGATACTAGGATTCTGTTCAAAACGAAAGGGTGGCAGACCATAGTAGCATTTCAAACTAGGAATCCACCACATCTTGGTCACGAATATGTTGAAAAAACAGCGTTAACCTTTGTTGATGGAATCTTCATAAACCCCCTAATAGGTCCAAAGAAGCCAGGCGATTTCCGTGATGAGGTTATCCTCGACGCTTACCGTGCTTTGATGAAAACCTATTTCCTCCGAGAAAATAGCGTCCTTAGTATTCTCCGCTCGCCGATGTACTATGCTGGACCCCGTGAAGCTATTCACCACGCCATAATGCGAAAGAATTTTGGTTGTACTCATTTCATTGTGGGAAGGGATCATGCGGGGGTAGGAATTTTCTATCATCCCTTTGCTGCGCAGGAAATCTTCAGCCAGTTTCCTGATATTGGAATAACTTCTCTACCCTTCAAATCATTCTTCTATTGCACGAAGTGTAGGAGTATTGCTAACGATAAAACTTGCCCGCATCCTACAAGTGACCACGTAAACTTCAGTGGCACTGAGATTCGTAGACACTTCAAAGAAGGTCGGATTCCACCAGAATCACTTATGCGGCGAGAAGTTGCTGAAGTTATTGCAAGTCACCCAGAGCCATTCGTGAAATGATTTGGTGAATCCACTTTGCCTCGGAAAGTGTTAGTGATAGGATTGGATTGTGCCGCTCCAGAATTAGTTTTTGATGAACTAGCTAACGTAATGCCAAATCTGACACGTCTACGTGAAGAGGGAGTCTATGGCCGGATGCGTAGTTCAGATCCCCCAATCACTTGTCCAGCTTGGGCTGTAATGGGTACTGGTCAGTCTCCAGGTCAGCTTGGCATTTACGGATTCCGTCATCGAAAAGGTAATTCATACACAGAGTTTAACATCACTAACTCGTATGATGTCAAGGAACCTGCGGTTTGGGATATTCTCTCAAAGAGGGGCAAGTACGTTTGCATTGTTGGGGTTCCTCCCTCCTACCCGCCGCCGCGAGTAGCTGGTGTATCAGTTTCAGGGTTTCTTGCTCCTTCAACAAGGAGTCAATATACCTCGCCTCCTAGTTTGAAAGAAGAATTAGATGAACTGGGCGGATTTTTACTGGATGTAAAAGGGTTTCGTACAGATGATAAGGATCGATTACTCAAGGATTTATACGCTCTGACAGAAAACAGGTTCAAAATAGTCGCGCATCTTATGAATAGCAAGCCCTGGGACTTTTTCATGTTTGTCGAGATGGGTCCTGACAGACTTCACCATGGTTTTTGGAAATATTATGATAAAACCCACCACCTTTACGAGCCTAGCAGCAGGTTCGAATCAGCATTTTCAGATTACTATCAATTTCTTGACAACAAAATTGGAGAGCTCCTAGAACTTATTGATGATGACACGCTAGTCTTGGTGGTGTCAGATCATGGCGCCAAACCAATGAAAGGCGTTGTCTGTATCAATGAATGGTTAATACGCGAAGGATACCTGAAACTTAAGACGCGTCCTACAACACAAATACGTCTCAACAAGGCTGACATTGACTGGGCGAATACTATAGCTTGGGGTTGGGGTGGGTATTACGCGCGCATCTTCTTCAACATAAAGGGACGCGAAGAAACAGGTGCTCTTGAACCAAAGGATTTTGAAAAAACCCGTAGTGAATTAGCCGAGAAGCTGCGAAGGATTCCGGGAAT
>JAEOSX010000114.1 GCA_016840135.1 Candidatus Hermodarchaeota archaeon | reverse complement strand
TGACGCCCATTTGGCATATCTCCTTTTTCTAAGGCGTTGGCTTTTGCGGTAGGTGTCTTAAAAACGTTCTCATAGAGTAATTTCTTGTTTCTATTTTGGTTATTCTAGTAGTCCTTGTTTTCTGAGTGTTTCTTGTAGTTGTTGGGTGTTTTTACGGGTTTTGAGCCATTCTTGGGCGGCTTTTCTTTTAGGTCCTGTACTTGGTGGTGCGAGGAGGACCCATTTATGCGCATCTGTTTGTCCTGTGGTCTTTGCTAGCCAGATGGCTGATACTCTTCCTGTTTCGTGGAGCCTAATCGCCTGTGGTATCGGTGTTATTTTGATTCCTAGGCTTTCGTAGAGTTGTGTTTTGTCTTGCATTATTGGTGGTGGGTTTTATAGTATTATTTGTAGTAGTTGTTGTGCTGTTTGGTGGTTTTTGTGGGTTTTTGTAGGGGGTTGCGAGAAGATGTTTATGAAGCGTTTTTCTGGGTTGGATGATCCTGGTGTGGTCGTCCAGGCTCTTCTTTTTCGGTTGGTGGAGCATTCCCGTGGGGGTGCGCGGCGGCTTGCTTTGTCTGTGGCTGACCAGGTATTTCATTTGATGACTTTGGGGATGGGTGTCGGTGAGGCGCTTCGGGAGTCTCTGCGAACTACGATTGTTGCTGCTCGGTTGAGGATGGAGGGGTGTGCGGGTTATGAGAGGTTGGCCTTTGAGGATTTGGTTAATCTCTGCTTGGAGACAGAGGTACGGATCGGGACTATAGTGAATCTGTGATTTGCGAGTCTTATTCGTAGTCGAGCCAGCTCTTATCGTGTGGAAAAAATGTTTGGGAGCATACTCTTCCATCAAGAAGTTTTATGATTATGTGATTAAAATTGAAAGAGTTGCCAGGGTGGGTTGAAAGCGAGCCATTGCATTGCTATGAAGAGTATGACGCCGCCGATTACCATTTTGCGGCCCTTGTGTTCTTCGAATCCGCTGAACCAATAGATGAGTCCTAGGGCAATCAGTATCGCGGAGGCGAAGCTGCCGATAGTGATAATGATGTTCCAGCCACTTCTAAGGTATATTTCGATTTGGGCGAACAGTGCGTCCATGGGAAAATCCTGTTTATTGATCACCAGAGATACCCATAAATTCACTCAGGAATTGAAGATATAAACTCGTTAATGTCGCTTTAATCCTCTAAGAGATGGTTTGGGAGGGAGCGAATTTTAGATAGGTTCCTCGAGTTAGAGTAGTCTAGCCTAGTACCTACTCTTTGGCGATTTTCTCGTAGGCCTCGGGTGTGAGTAGGCTTTCTACGGCTTTAGGATCTGCTGCTTTGATGACTATCATCCAGCCTTCGCCGTAGGGGTCGTTGTTGACCAGCTCGGGTGCTTCTTCAAGCGCATCATTGGCAGCGACGATTTCACCGGCAATAGGGGCAAAGAGGTCGGAGGTTGCTTTCACCGAGTCCACAGTACCGAATTTTTCGTCTGCTTTGACTTTTGTGCCAACAGATGGAAGTTCAACCATTACGATTTCGTGCAGTTGCTCCTGCGCAAAATCAGTGATACCAACACGGACGGTTCCGTTTTCTAGACGTATCCATTCGTGCTCCTTGGTATAGCGAAGGTCAGATGGAATATTAGTCAATAAATACATCTCCGCTTTTGGGTATATTTGGTGATTTTGCCTTCTTCTATATAGATGTTTAGCTATCATAAACACTTCATCACATCTTCATAGACCTCCTTCTATACCCGAAGCAGTTTTAAGCAACACATTTCCCTTTCATTCATCCCCGTGCGGGGGCCCGTCTACGGGTCTGCTGCCAAAGACAAGGCGGCGGGGGTATCTAGTGCGTCACTTCAATTCACTAGACCCTTTAGCCAAGCCTGGTTAAAGGCGCAGGAATCGTCCAGTTTGTCTGGGCGATAGCGACACTCAAGATCTCAAAACCAAGGAGAAATCCTGTCCGGAAGCGGTTCGAGGGTTCGAAAGAACTCACATAGTGGGGTCCGGATCTCCCTCCCCCCGCACCACTCTATATTCCCAATGAATAGTTACCTTTTTGACAGCGATTTCACTATTTCTCTATAGTATATTCCTGCATCGAGGCGTTGATTTTGATACATGTCGTTTATGTGATGCATCCTGGAGGGATGTGCCTCCTTGAACACAAGTTCGGAGAGCTGGAGCTAGACCCACTACTTGTCTCAGGATTTTTCAGTGCTATTCGTGAATTCGCAAAGATGCTTTCAGGAGGTAAAGGCGAAGCACGGGTGATAGAGATGGGTGATTTCTTCATCACCTTCGCAGCCGGTGAATATGTGGCAGTAGCGGCTGTTGTTGATAAAACAGATAATCGCCTTCAAGTTCTCAACGCCCTTGAGAAGATAATCGAAAGCTTTACCAAAGATTTCAAGGAAGTTCTTCGGGACTGGGATGGTAAGCTCGTGTTCTTCTCATTTGTAGCTGAACTCAATCTTTTACTGAAGAATGGGCTTATTGGTGAAACAGCGGTTCTTACTCCTCGGTTGAAACGTAAGTTACCACGGCTCATGGTGAAGATTGGTCAAATTAGTGAAGGGGAGTATCGCATAGCGTACCAGTGCAATGGAAACCAAACTCCTGAACAGATTGCCCTGATTGTAGAAATGCTTCAGCATGACGTTGAAGCAACCCTCCACAAGCTAAACAAACTCGGTCTTATCGAGTATGTATAACAAACTTGGTAGTTTTTGATTCAATGTAGCGGATAGTTATTGTTGTTTCTCCGATAAGACACCAAGAGCGATGAGTATCAGTGCAAGGAACACGAATAGCGGAGCTATGGTCTCACCGAGACCGAGCACCATCGTGTTTAGGATTGCTTTCACCGTTCCTGACTGGAGGACGCGCCCCACATAGTACAGCAGGAATCCCCCACCAATCAGGAAATTGCTTCTACGCAATGGTCCGGATAGCCTCCTGCCAATATCGAAGAATAAGAGAGGCAGCACAATACTGTAAATGGGGAGGAGCCCAAAGTTGAAAACTAGGTAGGCGATGGGTAAAGGTAGGTCAGGATATGGATAAACTAGTGCAGGGGGTAGCGCTACAACCAAAATTGATACTAAGAGCGGTGGGAGCGCGACTAAAACCTGTAGCCATAACTTATCTTCGATAATAACATATGCTAGGCTAAGGATTATTGCAAATATGGCAGCCCAAGAAACAGCTGTGCCAACTTTCCAGTAAATAGGTCTCCATATGGAGTCTGAAACACTATAGAAGTCAAGGACCATGAAGCAGGCGCGCGCAACGCCGAGTAATAGAAAGAATATTCCCATCCCAAGGTGAAAGAGGTTCTGGTTCTCCTGATATCTGAAAGCAACGAAGTACAAGAAGAGGATGAGGAAATAACCAATTATTACGAACCAGCCGCCGATGATTATTGTTTCCAAGGCTGAGAAAGTCGGATATGGCAATATAGTCATCTCCATTAAGATAAGGTAGTGGTAATATCAGATACCCCTCTTCATCAATATAAAACCCAATGTTGCTAGGTTGTAAACCTAAAAGTTAACCCAATCCTCGCTTCGGCTCTTTCGAGTATGGAAAACCTTTAAACCTTTACAAATGTAAAGACTCGCCGTTTTACAAGACATAGGTGACTTAAGCATGCTCGACCGGCGAATCATCGACGGGAATAAATTCAACCAAAAACTCGCAGACGAAATGGCAGAAGCGGGATACGACCGAATACGTGCCTGTATACAATGCGGGACGTGTACAGCAACATGCCCTGCAGGCCGTCGTACTGCTTATCGTACTCGCCAACTCATACGAAAGGCGTTACTCGGGTTACGTGAAGAAGTATTGTCTGATCCCACTCTGTGGCTCTGTACTACCTGCGGTACCTGCCAAGAAAGATGCCCCCGAAAGATTGAGATTACCGACGCCATTACTTTTCTGCGGAATCTAGCGGTTGAAGCAGGGTATATGCGCCCTGAACATAGAGGGGTTTCGCATAAGTTCATAAAAACAGGTCATGCTGTCCCCATTGATGACGAGAAATGGAGTAAGCTCCGGGAGAGCCTTGGACTTCCTCCACTCCCGCCTACAGTTCACTGCTATCCAAAAGCTTTACGCGAGGTACAGAAGCTCCTGAAGAAAACGGGCTTTGACAAGTTGGTTGAGTACAAGGGAGATGACTAAGATGGAGGAACATAGCTACAATCTATTCTTAGGGTGCGTAATTCCTAACAGGTTACCCCAAATCGAGGCAGCCACTCGACTGGTGGCGCCAAAATTAGGAATAAAAATCGAAGAAATGAAGGGCGCTTCATGTTGCCCTGCTCCAGGAGTCATCCGGTCCTTTGACAACGAGACATGGCTAGCAATCGTCTCGCGTAATATCTCGATTGCTGAGGAAAATGGGCACGATATGCTCATCCTTTGTAATGGCTGTTATGGCACACTCATTGCAGGGGTTCATGCTCTCCAAGATCCTACAACACTAGAACGAGTCAATAAGCTTCTAGCTGGCGTTAAGCGAAAGGTTAAGGGCTCTGTCAAAGCGAAACACCTCACTGAAGTCCTATACAAAGACATTGGAATGGAGAGAATCGAAGAAACCATCACCAGACCAATTAATGCACGATGCGCGATTCATCTGGGCTGCCATCTTCTAAAGCCCAGTGACATAAGGCCATGGGGGACTGTTGAAGACTTCACGGTTGTCGATGAACTAGTAGAGCTCACAGGCGCAACAGTGGTCGATTACAAGCTCGCAGATATGTGCTGCGGGGCTGGTGGAGGACTGCGGTCAGCAGAGCTCAAAGTCTCTTTGGATATGGTACGGGAGAAACTAGAAGCAATAAAACAAGCAAAGGCTGATTGCCTTGTCAATGTGTGCAATTTCTGTCACCTCCAATTTGACATCGGTCAAGTACAGGTGAATAAGGAATTTGGAACTGACTACCAGATTCCAATTCTCTATTACACACAGCTGCTGGGACTAGCCCAAGGATTCACGCCAAAGCAGATGGGGCTGGACAAGCACTACATTTCAGTTGAACCATTTCTGGAAAAAATCGGGATGAGCCTATGATGTCGAGCCGAACCGAACGAGCACCAATAACCCAAGAGAAGGAAACAGTCCAAACTTGGGACATAATCATTCTAGAAGAGGTATGCAAAGGATGTGCCTTCTGTCACACCTTTTGCCCCCGGGATGTACTGGAGCAATCCGATACCTTCAACGCCAAGGGTCACTATCCACCAAGGGTAAAGGCGATCGAGCGTTGCGTCGGATGCAAACTCTGCGAAGCAGTATGCCCGGATTTCGCCATTTTTGTCAAAGAACGAAGCCCCAGTAAAAGGTGATTCGAATGGCTAGCAAGGCAGTTCTCACAGGCGAGATGTTTACTCAAGGCGACATAGCGGCAGCAGAAGGCGCAATTGCCGCAGGATGCCGGTTCTTCGCAGGCTATCCTATCACTCCTGCGACAGAAATCGCTGAACGCATGGCGTCCCGCCTCCCCAGAATCGGTGGAAAATACATTCAGATGGAAGACGAGATTGCCTCCTGCACCGCGGTTGTTGGAGCCTCTTATACTGGTTTGAAGTCGATGACCGCTACTTCAGGTCCTGGCGTTAGTTTGATGAACGAAACGATTGGCCTAGCTGCAATGACTGAAGCGCCAATGGTGCTCGTTAACGTGATGCGTGGCGGACCATCTACTGGACAGCCTACAGAAGCCAGTCAAGGGGACATAATGCAGGCAAAGTGGGGCAGCCACGGGGATTATGAAATCATTGCACTTTGCCCTTCCTCAGTCCAAGAGATGTTCGATTTCACGATTCAGTGCTTCAATCTTGCAGAAACATATCGTACACCAGTCTTCCTTCTTGCTGATGAAATCGTTGGTCATATGTACGAACGATTAATCATTCCCCCCGAGGACGAAATTACTATTGTGAACCGGAAGAAACCCACCGTTCCCAAAGAAGAGTATCTTCCCTTCAAAGCTGACGGAGATTTAGTGCCGCCAATGGCAGTTTTCGGTGAAGGATATCACTTCTACGCGACAGGATTGACTCATGATGAACGGGGTTATCCTGTTATGACACCGGAAGCTCAACTCGAACTCATCCCACGACTTTGTGACAAAATCAGGAAGAATGCAGATAAAATCACACAAGCAGCCACATTCGAAACCGAAGATGCAGAGGTCCTACTTCTAGCGTATGGCGGCGAAGCACGAAGCGCAATGCGCGCGGTAAAGGACGCTCGGGCAGAGGGGCTGAAAGTAGGTCTGTTCCGCCCCATAACAATCTGGCCATTTCCAAGCGACCAACTGAAAAAGGCTGCAGCGAACGCTCAGCAGGTCCTTGTCGCAGAACTCAACTACGGTCAGCTCGTCTACGAGGTTGAACGGCACATCCGTGGAGAAATCCCCGTCCACCTAATCCCACGTCCTTGCGGCGTCCCCCACACACCCAACGAGCTCCTCAAAGAAATAAAGAGGCGAACCCAATGACCGCTACAACCCAGTCCAAACCCAGCCAAGAGGAACATCCAATCACCCGCTACGTCCGGAAAGACCGCATACCCCACATATACTGCCCCGCATGCGGAATAGGCATAGTACTCACCGCCTTCGCCACCGCCCTTGACAACCTCAAATTCGACATAGACAAACTAACAGTAGTTAGTGGTATAGGCTGCACAGGACGCGCCAGTGGCTACTTCGAAGCAGACGGATTCCACACAACCCACGGACGACCAATCCCATTCGCAACAGGCGTCAAGGTAGCCAACCCAGAACTCAAACCAGTCGTAATCAGCGGAGACGGAGACCTATTCGCAATCGGCGGCAACCACTTCATCCACGCAGCCCGAAGAAACGTCGACATGCTAGTACTATGCATCAACAACTTCATGTACGGCATGACTGGAGGCCAGCAGGGTCCGACGACTCCAACTGGTGCAATTACTAGTACTACGCGTTTTGGTAATATTGAGAATCCGTTTAATTTGGTAAGCCTTGCAGCTTCTGCTGGTGCCGTGTATGTTGCTCGTTGGACTGTCTTGCATGCTCGGCGGCTAGCAAAGTCCATCGAGAAAGCCCTTCAAAAGGATGGATTTACCTTTATTGAGGCTGTTTCGCCGTGTCCGACTTTGTATGATAGGCATAATCGGTTCGGTTCGGGTCTTGATGTTTTGAAGCTGTATAAGGAAATTAGTGTTATTCGTAACTTTTCTGATCCCATGAAGGCTGAAATCGATTATAGTACTCGAATTGTGTGTGGCGAGTTTGTTGATGAGGAGAAACCAGAGTTTACGCAGCGTCTCGCTGAACAATCAGCTCGCTTACAGAAGAGGTGATATGATACATTGGCTCGAATGGAAATCCGACTCGGTGGTCTTGGCGGTCAGGGTATAGTGAAATCAGGTGTCATACTCGGTGAAGCAGCCTCAATCTACGGTGGGAAAGAGGCAGTTAGCACACAGAGCTATGGTCCCGAGTCACGTGGTAGTGCTTGTAAATCAGAGATTGTCATATCGGACAGTCCAATCGATTATCCCCTAGTACTGGCGCCCGATATTCTTGTTGCCCTGTCTACGGAGGCTTTTGTAAAATATAGCCCTGATTTGAAAGAAGGGGGGATAGCGATTATTGATTCAGACCTAGTAAAAGCGGGAGAAATTAAACAGAAGGTGCGGCTATTCCGTATACCAGCCGCAACAACAGCCCGTGAGGTAATGAAGAACGCGCTGGTCACTAATGTGATTATGCTGGGCGCGTTCACTGCCATCTCCCAGGTCGTCAGTCCAGAGGCAATGCGGAAGGCTATTGCGAAGGCTTTTCCGCGCTTTGTTGAACTTAACCGTCGAGCCTTCGACGAAGGTATTAGGCTCGGTCAAGAGGCGTTAAAGCAGGAAAAAAGGTAGGAGTGTACAATCAATATGGCGGAATTAGTAAAACAACCTAAAATCGGCGTCTTCATCTGTCATTGTGGATCAAACATAGCAGGCGTCATTGACATCCCTAAGCTACTCGAATACACTGAGAGACTACCCCATGTTGTAATCGCAACGGATTATCGTTTTATGTGTTCAGACCCTGGGCAAGGTCTCATTCGTGAGAAAATCCGAGAAGCTGGATTGAATCGTGTCGTTGTCGCTGCCTGCAGCCCAACACTTCACGAAACGACCTTCCGCAGGGTACTAAACAGCATGGGCGTGAACGTATACTATTTCGATATGGCCAACATCCGCGAACACTGCTCTTGGGTCCATTCCGGCGAAGAAGATGCCGCTCTTGAGAAAGCCAAAGACCTCGTTCGGATGGCGGTAGCCCGCGCGGCAGAACTGGAACCCCTCGAACAGAAAGAATCAGATGTTAAGCCAAGCGTCCTCGTAGTCGGCGCTGGTATCTCAGGCATCCAAGCCGCCCTTGATGTCGCCGATGCAGGTTACAAAGTTTACCTCGTCGAGAAAGAGCCAAGTATTGGCGGTCACATGGCTAAACTCGACAAGACCTTCCCAACATTAGACTGCAGCAGCTGTATTCTGACACCAAAAATGAGTCTGGTCGGTCAGCACCCAAACATCGAGCTGTTGACATGTAGTGAGGTGCAGGAAGTATCTGGTTACGTTGGTAACTTCACTGTGAAAGTGGAGCGAAGACCACGGTATGTCATCGAAGACAAATGCACCGCATGCGATGATTGTGTGGAAGTATGCCCGGTCAATGTTCCAGACGAGTTCAATGCGGGACTCAGCTGGCGAAAAGCCATCTACATTCCATTCGCTCAAGCCGTCCCCAACGCTTACGTTATAGATACCGAGCACTGCCTTGGAATGACGCCAATCGCGTGCGGAAAGTGCAAGGAGAAGTGCGAGCCAGAGGCTATCGATTACGAAATGGAATCAGAAATCCTAGAGCTTGAAGTAGGCGCGATTATCGTAGCTACAGGCTTCGAACTCTTCGACGGTCGACGTGTGCTAGAATATGGATACGGACTATACCCCGACGTCACGACCAACTTGGAGATGGAGAGAATGCTTAGCGCTGCGGGTCCCACCGAAGGTAAAATAGTCCGCCCCTCAACTCTGGAGAAGCCGAAGCGTATAGCATATGTGCAGTGTGTCGGTTCTCGCAGCGAACGGTACAATCCCTATTGTTCACGTGTCTGCTGTATGGCTGCACTCAAACAAGCACGCCAGATCAGGGAAAAGTATCCCGACATAGAAGTTACCATCTTTTACATCGATTTACGCGCATTCGGAAAGGGATACGAGGAATTCTACGAATCCAGTGCACGAGATTATGGCGTCAGCTTCGTGAGAGGCCGCGTCTCTGAAATCCGTCACTCCTTCGAATCAGACAAACTTGTAGTTCGCGCAGAAGATACATTGCTCGCTCAACCAATCGAGATGGAAGCAGATATGGTAGTACTATCTTGCGGACTGGAAGTGTTCAGTGATGCCGAGAAATTAACTCGAGCACTAGGAATCCAGCGGAGCGGCGACGGTTTCCTGCTAGAAGCCCACCCCAAACTCCGCCCAGTCGACACAAACACTGATGGCATATTCATCTGCGGGGCAGCTCAAGGACCCAAAGATATCCCCGATTCCGTCGCACAAGCCAAGGGAGCAGCTGCAAGCGCTTTAACGATGCTATCCGCAGGCAAAGTCATATTGCAACCCTATGCCGCTGTAGTTGATGAAGACCTCTGCGCAGGATGTGGCTGCTGTGAAGCCTCATGTCCATACAGCGCTGTCAATGTCGTCGACAACCGCGCTCAAGTAACCGAAGAAGCCTGCAAAGGATGCGGTACATGTGCTGCAGCCTGTCCTAACAACGCCATATCTCCCCAACACTTCACAATCGAACAAATACTAGCTCAACTTGAAGCCCTCTTTCAGGAGGCGAAATAAACATGGGTAAATCCTTTGAACCGAAAATTGTAGCCTTTGCTTGCCGCTGGTGCTCCTATGCAGGAGCAGATATGGCAGGGACCTCCCGCATGCAGTATCCTCCCAATGCTCGGATTATCCGAGTGAACTGTAGCGGTCGCGTGGACCCAATATTTGTTCTTAGGGCTCTGAAACTCAAAGCGGACGGTGTCCTTATTGCAGGTTGTCATCCCGGTGACTGCCATTACCTAACAGGAAACTACCAAACAGCTAGACGTGTCGCACTCCTGAAAGAGTATCTCAAGGCGATGAACCTAGAACCAGAACGACTTCGACTCGCATATGTCTCAGCAGCAGAGGGCGCCAAGTTCGCAGAAACCATGAAGTCATTCGTAAATGAGATAAAGACTTTAGGACCCAACCCACTCTCCAACGGAGGCCAGGATTAAAATGACCAAGCCAAGTCTCGCAGTAGAAACACTAAGCATCTGTTCAGGATGCGAAATCGCAATTCTAGACCTCCATGACGCTCTCCCTGGTGTACTCGATGCCATTGATCTCAAGTATATCCAGGTTCTCATGGATTTCCGTGAACCCCCCAAAGAAGGTGTCACCGTCGGTTTTGTCTCAGGTGCAGTGCGCAACGAGGAACAAGTGGAACTGTTACATAAAATGCGTGAACGCTCGGCAGTTCTTGTAGCATTCGGGGCCTGCGCAGCCTTTGGTGGCATACCCGGCTTGGCTAACCTCCATACAAAAGAAGAAATTCTGAAAGAGGTCTACATTGACACCAAGAGCACTGTCAACCCTGATGGAGTCATTCCACACAAAGTCGTTCCCCCAATGCTGCCAGAACTGCATCCTCTCAGCGACTATGTCAAAGTCGATTACGTGCTCCCTGGGTGTCCACCCCCACCAAAACTCATCGCTGAACTCGTCACCTGTTTGCTTGAAGGTAGAGAATTCAAGCTCGAACCCAAAACTGTCTGTGATGAATGCCCACTCACCAAAGAAGAGAAGAACGTCACCCATTTCTACCGATGGGGCACTAAACGAATCGACCCCGAACGCTGTGTCCTTGAACAAGGCTTCCAATGCATGGGGCCTGCAACCCAAAGCGGCTGCGAAGCTCGGTGTCCCACAGCCCTTGCACCTTGTCGAGGATGCTTTGGTCCCACTGAAGCAGTTGATGACCAAGCCGCCAAGATGATTGGCGCCATCGGCTCAATCACGACCAAGGACTTCAAGGAATCTTCCCCTGATCAGACAGCAAAAGAGATTCCCGACATAGTCGGTACCTACCTCCGATTCACCTTTGCCACCTCCACCTTCAAAAAAGCCATCAACATGGGAACCGCGAAACCCAAGGAGGCTGCCCGAACATGACTGAAAAAGGAAAAACCATTAAGATTCACCCAGTTTCTCGCGTCGAAGGCCATGGCGCAATCACCATACAACTCGACGCAAAAGGCGAGGTCGCCGACGCTCACTTCCACGTGATGGACGTACGCGGATTCGAAAAATTCATGACTGGCAGACCTGTCGAGGAGGCTCAACGTATCGCCACCCGAATGTGTGGCATCTGCCCTGTAAGTCACCATCTCGCTTCAGCTCACGCTGCCGATGCTCTGTACAAGCTCGACCCACCGCGACCCGCTAAGCTTCTACGTGAACTTATGCACATGGGCCAAATTCTGCATAGTCATGTCCTTCACTTCTTTTACCTTGCAGCGCCAGATTTTCTTCTTCCTGATACAGGTCCTGAAACCCGTCACGTTGTGACACTGCTTAAACAGAACCCTGAACTAGTCAAGAAGGTAATTCGTCTTCGTCAAATTGGCCAGAATATCATCGAAGCGATTGGTGGCAGGGCAATCCACCCGGTCACTGCTCAACCAGGAGGAATGTCAAAACCCTTGAGCGAAGAGGTCCGCGGTAATCTCCTAGGACAGGTGCAAGAGGGGCAAGGGCTCGCAGGCGAACTTCTCCCAGTGGTGGCTCCTCTTCTAGGGAAGGTCGAACTCCTTGACGAACTCCAGTCAGGATATCTTGGTCTTGTTAACAAAGGCAACCTCGAGCTCTATAATGGTCCCCTTCGATTAGTGGATCACGACGGTACGCGCCTTGCAGAATTCCCTGTTAGGGACTATCTGAAACACATTGGCGAACATGTTACTGACTATTCCTATCTGAAATTCCCCTTCTACCGACCTCGTGGTTGGCCTGATGGAATGTATCGAGTCGGTCCACTCGCTCGCCTCAACGTCGCTGACTCCATCACTACGCCTCTTGCCCGAGAGGAACTTGAGAAGATGCGTAGCCAATTCGGTAAAACTATGAACCACACCTTTCTATACCACTGGGCTCGCATGGTTGAAACGCTTCACTCCATCGAACGAGCCACTCAAATCCTCAACGATAGTGAAGTCACCTCCGATAATATAATGCAAGAATTCGAAATCCGAGGAGGTCAAGGTGTTGGTGTAATCGAAGCTCCCCGAGGAACCCTCATCCACCACTACACTGCAAACGATGAAGGCATCCTTACAGATGTCAATCTCATCGTCTCGACTGTAGGCAATAACGGTGGTATGGATCAAGGTGTGCTCAATATGGCACGCAGATTAATCAAAGGCGGGGTAGTTAATCCAGTTATCTATTCTAACATAGA
>JAEOSX010000113.1 GCA_016840135.1 Candidatus Hermodarchaeota archaeon | reverse complement strand
TTTATTTCTCTAATAGCGGGGAGGAATGGCAATATGGGTACACGACCATCGGAGTCACAACCTCCACTTATTAAGCACCCCAGACCTTGATTGGCGGCAAGGTTTTGGCAGAAGGATATTAGTTGATCTGGTCGACTTAGGGGTTTCATATGACGCAGATATCTTCCTCCACAATGCTTGCAATCTAACTTGCAGAAACTGCCAGTAATGGAGATAGCTGGGAAGGTATCGTTAGGGATAAAGAGCGAAACTCGGCGTCCAAAAGTCTCATCAGTAATTTGACGTGCTTGGTGGAAAAGCTGCCCTAATTCAGTTAAAGGAGCGGTGAACCACTTTCGAAGTTGTGTTAACATGGTGGTAGATAGTTGCTTCATTTTTTGTCACCGCCGGAAATTCCATGCTAAAGACGCATATTGTGTTTTAGCGATTTGCCGGACTGCACTAGCTTCTTCAGATGTCAAGTTTCCCTCAGAGAAATCTGTGTCTAGCACTTTTCTGAACCCGGCAAGTAATGCATCTTCTATTTGCTTGAATTTTGGTAGAGCGACAAGCTCTTCTTCGAGCGAAGTTAAGCGTGTTGCAGCGTGTTTTAGTGTTAGACAATCAGCCTTAGTTCGATCAACTTTCAAAACTGAGAACATCAAATCTAAATCTATACGTCGAAGAATAGTCCCATGCTGAAGGAGCGCGCGACCACTTCGGGATTGGGCGTTACCTGAAATTTTCCTTCCCTTTACGAAAAGATTAGGGCATGCTCGTTCTGAACCACTTGAGAACTCAGCTTGTACACCAAGACGCCTAAACCCCTCTATTATACCCGTGCAGAGATGTTGATATGAAGCAACTATGTTTCTAGGGATATTTGTAGTATCAGTACGACAAATAATACTGTAGGTCAATTCCCCTTCAAAATCATGATATACAGCGCCACCGCTGGACCGGCGCCTAACAATATCAATTCCTTTTTCCTTACAAGTTTCAACATCGACTTCGTCATGTACTCGTTGGAATCGTCCAATTGAAACAGTAGAAGGAGACCAACGATAGAACCGTATTGTATTCGGAGAAGTTCCCTTTTGACAGCGATTCAGCAGAATGTGGTCAATTGCCATATTGTTGAATGCTGTGTGTTGCTCAGTTAGAATAAGCCGCCAAGAACCTTGCATAACTAGATAACACCTTCTAATTGCTGTCGAATCTCTTGCAGCTTTTCAACCGGTATGGGAGTAGGATAATTGTATATCTCACTAGGTCTTTCAGTGAAGAAAGGGCGGTTACATCCACTACATCCTGTTGTTTGGAATGCCTTCCCAGTGTCAATGATAGAAGACAGTTTCTCCCTAGAGACGCCAAAGGATGTAATTAGTCGAGTCTGTTTACCGAACTCGAAATCCTCTGCTTTAGCAATGTGACTCTTCAAGATAAAATGCGCTAGCTGGATACGCCGATAACTTTGAAGGGAGGGTCTTGCCCTATGCGCAAGAGGAGTACCAGCTATTGGTGTGAAGGGGAAGAGTCCGACTGCTATACCGCGATTAATCATTTCTTGAATTAGCTTGACCGTTTCCTCCTCTGTTTCACCAAGTCCTAGGATGAGATGGGTGGTTGTTTTACCTTTTCCAAAAACGGCGAGTGCGCTATCAAGGGCTAGAATATGATTTTCCCAGCGAAAAGGCCCTTTTACATCCCGCCCTTTTATTGTCTGGAATATTTTTGGTGATACAGCATCTAGGGAGATGGCGACGCGCTCGAGTCCTAAATCTTTAAGCTTGTAGAGAAAGGTTTTGGGAAGCGGAGGCAGAGCAGCAGAGAGTGGAAGAGCGGGTGCAATCTTGTGAACTGAATCTACCAAGTGAAGAAGATCGTTCCTCAGCTGAGGATAGACTAGGGTTTGGAAACACAGTCTTTGAAAAGGAAAATTATCGCCAAGCATAGTAAGCTTAGAGAGTACTGTCGAGAGAGCATATGCGGGCCATGTAACACGAGAGAGCCGATTAGCGGGTGATTGACTATTACGTGCCTGAGCACAGAAGGAACAATTTGCGGTACACCGATAAGGAGTGTACATCATTGTATACGCGGTTGTAGGAACTGCGTCGACTCTACACC
>JAEOSX010000001.1 GCA_016840135.1 Candidatus Hermodarchaeota archaeon | reverse complement strand
CCCCTGTATTCCTAGCCACCGATACAAAATGGGCTCAAAAGTTCAGCGACGCTAAAATCCCCATCGTGGGCGACGACCTCATGTCCCAGCTAGGCGCCACCGCACTCCACAAAGCACTCCTCGCCTTCCTGACCAGCCGGGGGGCTCGTATCGTAGAGAGTTATCAACTCGATGTCGGTGGTGGCACCGAATCCCTTGACGCCCTACACCGAGCCCGAGACCAAAAACGCAAACTCAAAAGCAAAAGCGTCTCCACCGAAGTACCCTACGACGTCCCAGTCACCGCAGGCAGCACCGACTATGTTTACTTCTTAGAGAATCGTCGAGAAAGTTGGTTCATGATTTCCAGCAAAATCGCGTGTGGCGCGAATCTGACGATTGATATGCGGTTGATAAGTATGGATGCACCCAATAGCACATCTATTCTCTTTGATGTTATTCGGGCAGTTCAGATAGGATTGGACCGGGGCTTCGCTGGCCCTATTGATCCGGTGTGCAGTTATGGCTTCAAGGCTCCTCCACGCCAGTACCCTCTTCAGATTAGTGAGGCGATCTTTGAGCACTTCATTAGAAGCACTCGACCAGTTTGATGATTGTTATTCCCTTTCAAGGATAATTCGTGTTGCTTTTTGACTTTGGTCATAAGCAGCAATTATCCTGTAGCCAACTTCTATTGCCACATCAACTGCCTGGAAGAGTTTTTCCTCGTCATTGCCTTTGCCCTTAATTACGATTACTCGGGGTGCAGTTTTTAGCGAGATTGTCCCAGCGAGTACTTCTCTGGCTTTGTAGATTTCGATTGCCATTGTTGTCATCATCCATCTTCTAGAAGAATAAATTGTGTTTGTGCTGATGATATTTAAGCGCTCTAGTTGAAAGGATATCAAGTTATAGTACCAGAAGGTGAACATTTTGACAGAGCGTGAAAAGGAGCTACTTGGTTTCTGTGGTCTCTATTGTGGTGACTGTTTCAGTTTCCAGGGCAAGATTGCTGACCAAGCTAGAGACCTGCGAAAGACGCTTAGACAGGCAAAGTTTGCTAAGGTTGCCCCTGGTTTCTCCAAGTACTTCAAAGCCTTCACTAACTATGAGGTGTGCTATGAGGTGCTTGGTGCGATGGTTCGCCTCCGATGTAAGAGGGCTTGTCGTGGGGGCGGCGGCAACCCTTCCTGTAAGATCAGGAATTGCTGTCAGAAGCGCGGCATAGAGGGATGCTGGGAATGCGATGAATTCGAGACCTGTACTAAATCGGATTTCCTAAGACCCATCCATGGGGACGCTCATATAAGAAATCTCAGAAAGATTAAGAGGTATGGGATCGAACAGCTCCTTAGTGGAACCACTTCTTGGTAGGACCCACTTTTGGGTTAGTAGTCTTCTCTTTCGAGTATTATTCGTACGTACTCTCTTTCAAAGCCTGCTTTGATTTTGTATCCCTGATTAACAACTATGTTTAGTGCCTGCACGAGTCGTGTCAGGTTCCCAGATTTTATGAGAATCACTTTGGGCGCCATTTTCAATGACACTTTTCCTTGGATGATTTCAGAATCATTGTAGATGCCTTTATCAGTCATATCCAACCCTTCAATTGATGTTGAATGTAAAGAAATCTAGATAATCTGAGGATAAAAGCATACCTGCGAAAAATAGATGTATGTCAAAGAATTGGCAAGTTGGAGCCTGTTCGAGTTTAGTTTTTTTAATTGCGTGGAATCGATTGCAACGTTTAGTAGGTTCTATGAGAGGCGTTTTTAAGGATGGGTTCACAGGAGAAGGTCGACACTGGTATTGTAGTTTGCTGGAGGAGTAATTTTGAAGATTGGTATCGCTATGGCAAGGGAGCGGCGTAACTGGCCGACACGACGGCTAGCCAAAGCCTTAGGGGAGCGAGGCTGTGAAGTGAAAACCTTCTGCCTCAAGGATGTGACTGTCCATCTCAGCACAGAGGAAACAAAATTCTTGTTGCCCCGCCGTCAGCCCCTCGATGTGAAAGGCGTTATACTCCGGAGCATTGGAGGTGGTTCAACGGATCAGATTACGAGCCGTATCTCCGTACTGGAGTGTATGGAGTTTGCTGGAATCCGTGTTTTCAACCGCACTTATAGTCACAGACGGGCTAAGGATAAACTGGCGACTCTGGTGTGGCTGGCCCACAAGGGAATACCCATTCCCCCTACAACGATTACTGAGCGGATGGCAGCAGCCCTTGCTGCGACGCGCCGCCATGGTGATGTTGTTTCGAAGCCGCTCCGGGGTTCTCAGGGACACGGAGTACTTCGTCTCCAAGATCCAGATTTGGCTTTCAGAATCTTCAAGGTTCTCCAAACTGCGGACCAGACGATGTTCATTCAAAAGTTCATTAAGACACCCCAGAAGGATGAACGGGGTAAACCGATGCCACCGCGTGACATCAGGGTGATGGTTGTAGGTGGCAGGGCTCTTGGAGCAATGTACCGTTATGCCAAACCTGGGAAATGGAAGGCCAATGTTGCTCAAGGAGGTCGTCCCAGAGAATGTCCTCTCACTCCTGAGCTGGAGGAATTGGCAGTTAATGCGGCGAATGCTCTAGAGATGGATTTTGCAGGAATTGACTTACTCGAAGCCGAAACCGGGTTACTCATAAGCGAGTGTAATTCTGCACCGAACTGGTCCGGTTTCCAGAAGGTCACTGGTATTGACGTTGCCCAGGAAATCGCAGCCCATGTCCTGAAAGAGCTCCGTGTCTAGCTCAGAAATAATAAAGAAAAAAAGAGGAGAGGATGCGGCAAGCCGCGGTCCTCAGAGAATACAGTTATCATGGGGATAGCTGCTAGACGGGGATTGGGGGTAGTGGTCCGGGTCGGGGGTCCATTTTTTTCCTCGCTCCTATAGAGGTTGTTTCCGGTTGTTGTGTAGTCTTGGGCTGAATTTGTTTAGTTTTTAAGCGTTACGGGTTGTCCGCCCTTTTGTAAAGTGCGCCCTCACGCCGTGAAACCCTCTTCTAGCAGGAGCTCCTCCTGTTTCCACCCCCCTCCTCTCATTTGTTTTCCAGCCATCCCTGCTAGTTGTAAAAATATTCACTTACTCAGAATTATGTACAATTTTTTTCACATCGAGGAGACGAATTCCATCCGACCATTATTACCGTGATGAGGAGACGGCTTGAAACGGCGATTCTGTGGGGTATCAGAGAGGGGGTTCTTCGAAAGAGCGTGAGTCAATTCCCTTATAAATGGGTCAATTCACGCCCAAAACCATAGGAACGATGAACGGGCGGGCACCGGCGCCGCTCTCTGCTCCCGCTGATCCGGCTGGGAAGGGAGCGTGGCTTGTCTGCGCCTTGGGCAGAGGCGCCTTGATTGTCCGTTTCCCGGAGTCGACACAACAACAGAAGTGAAAAGAAATGATTTGGTCACTCTTTGAAAAGATATTGAACAGGACGAAAGTGAAACCTTTCCTCAAAACGATGAAGGATCCAACCGCTGCCCAAGAAACACGATTAGAGGAACTCCTCCGCTATGCGGCAGGAACAACATACGGGAAACGGCACGGTTTTGGAGGCATTTCTAGCTATGAGGAGTTTCGTGAAAAAGTTCCAATCAACCAACACAGCGACCTGATGCCATTCATCTTGGCAGAAATTGAAGGAAAGTCGAATACTCTGTACCCCGAGCCCATCGACTCGATTATGGCGACTAGCGGCTCTACTGGTGAGCCCAAATTGGTACCCTACACCAAGAGAATGTGGGACGATATCTCACATTTCCAAAAGCTCTACTACGGTAGCGCGGCGGCTATCCGCCCATTCCTCTCAGGAAAGATGCTTTCGATGGTAGCCCCAGCAAAGTACAAAGAGATTGGTGACTGGGATGTGGGCTGGGTGTCAGGCTACGGAATGGCTCACCGAGCAAGCAGCATCATGCGACGAAAGGTAGTACCTGAACAATGGGTATTCAGTATAGAAGACTGGCGAGAAAAATATCGTCAGACCATCCGCCAAGCGGTTTCCACCGATCAAGTAACCGCGATTCTTGGACATGCAGCCTTTTCGATGGCGATTCTTAGACGAACAAAATACGAAGAGTACGAGGCTCTAATCCACGACCAAGAACTAACTGCTAAGACTCGGCAGCGCATTGAAGATGCTTACCTCGGTGATGGTGTCATCGACATCAATGTGCTCTGGCCGAATATCTCAGTATTCTTCCACGGCGGCGTTGTCAGAGATCTTTACGAACCCGTTGTCCGGGATTTGATTGGTGATGTTCATGTACACGAGAGCTATGCTAGTACAGAAGGCGTCTATAGTAGTCAAATCTTTGCTGACAAACCGGGTGTTGTACCCAACATAGATACGGCGTTCTTCGAGTTCGTTGAACTCGAGAAGGGCCCACTAGCACCTGATGCTGAGGCAATTCCTCTTAGTGATGTAAAGGCTAATACACCCTACCGTATAATCGTAAGTAGTTCGACGTGTCTCTGGCGATACGACCAAGGCGATACTGTAGTGTTCACTGATACAGATCCACTCACTATGGTATGCATGGGTAAGAGTAAGAACATCATTAGTGTCAGTGGTGAGAAGGTCACACAGGGACATCTAGGACAAGCTATGGCTATTGCCTGTGAAGAGCATAGCGCACAATACCAGGAATTCATTGTTGCCCCTGAAGTGCTGGAGGCTGGGAATATCTATCATATCTTCGTTGAGTTCGTTCAGGCTCCTAGGGATCTTACGCGTTTCGCAAGAACATTCGACGAGGCACTTCAAAGAATCAACAATCTATACGAAGTAGTGCGCGCCGCTGATGGTGTTACTGATGTCAAGATCTATGCGGTTCCCAATGGAGGCTTCGATGCCTTCCAAGCGCAGCGGATTAAGACAGGTAAGGTCGTCGTGGGGCAAACCAAGCCTCCTCGCATTACCACAATTGATCTCGCAACTCAACATCTACTCACACCAGTAGCTGCTACAGGTTAGAGAGTGAAGATACAAATTCGAACGCTACAGGTCACTAGAAAGTAAAGCAAGCGGGAGTTCAAGAGCATCTCCAACTCCCGCTAAACTCTTTTTTTCCAACGTATGTTATGTGGCTAGCAGTATTATTGTTATGTTTTTGCGTACCCTGGTTTGATGAAGAAGCCACTTGCGATTACTACTAGACCCAGAAGGTCAATTAGCTCGGACACCAATAACAGTGGCCCGATTGGCGAAAGGAATTTCAGAATCTGACCAAACATCGCAACGATTACACCTGATGCAAGGAGGAGCCCGTGAACATCGGGCAGCCGTTTCATAGCATACGCTGCCAGAAAAGTGGCTATGAATGAAATGAAGAGGATGAACAGAAAGGGCATCACAACAAGGCGAACTAGGGCTTCGGTGGGTGCCAACCACACGCCTAACATAAAGAGTATTACATAGGCTAGAGCAAGACCGATTCCAAGATTTCGGCGTTCGACAAACCAGATGAATATCGTTGCAGTGACCCATAGGGAGAGAGATAATACGATGAAGGTAGCTCGGATTTTGAAGATGAACAAATCTGCTAGTATATTAAACCCAAAATCAGATACTGCATCCATACTTTCTCCTCCTGCGGAGATGAATATGCTGATAGCAAAGATGAACGGTAGGTCTGTTAGGAAATGCCGTTCTGTCCGAGACCAACGATAAAGAAGTACAATTCCGATAATCACTTGTACGAGGACCTTGAAAACTTCAACTACCCAAAGAAAAGGTTCAGCCAAAGGTATACACCATCAAGGATGCTTTAGGAGTTTAACTCCCTCCCCCCTTTTACCACTCTTATCCCTATAAACCCATATGTTTCATAGAGGACAGAAGGTGCTAATGTGAGGGCGAAAACAGTGCCTAAGAGCCATTTTTTGTGCAGGGACGGAATCTTGTCTCCTCAAGCTGTTTATTGGTAGATTGGATTCGGAAGGTAATGGGTATGGCTAGTCGCTTTCGAGGGGTATACCTGCGTATCGTAGGAGCTCGCCTAGTGCTTTACATGTAGCCAAGGGATCATGGAAGGAGTGGGTATGCAGTTTTCTGAAGTAATCGTATAGTTTGTCAAATTGTTGGGAGACAAAGAAACCTGGCTTAAGGGCTGATACCAAATGGTCTAGCTTGCACAACTGGGCTCGAGTATGACCAATAAGGTTGGCTAGGCCTTTTTGGGTGAGATAGTCTGCTCGGGAAAGAGTTGTCACCGCTCTTGCGGCATCTAGAAGTAGGAAGGAAAGATGGAAGTAGGCGTCTGGAGTTGCGGCGAAGTCAGGTATGGGAAGCTCATAAAGGAGCGTATTATGATGATAGGCAACTCCATTAATGAAACCTTGTTCGATAAGGAGGTGGTCAGCCACATAGCCCCGAAGACGAATAAGAGTCTCTAGTAGAATAGCAAAGATTGTTGCATCCTGGTCCTTGTCTGAAGAGTGGGAGGACATATTGGTGATTGGTTGTGTAGAAGCTGGAGATATGGGTTGACAGTCAAGATAGGAAGGCCAGAACTGATCTGGTGTAGAGCTAGGCATGAAATATGGATACCCTGCTACGGTGTGAGCGAAGTGTTCAGCAAACCCTCGTGGTATCAGATAGGTGTCATCGTGGCGGCTTGGGAGCTCGCAGGGATTTGCGATTAGTGTGCATGTGTCCTTGTTAGACCAAAGGGGTACCCAAGCTAGATGGGGGGATGTCGCTGTTTCGCTTTGGCTGAGTGGGAGAGCGATGATTCGAATGCGTGTAACGCTGTTAAAGGCGGTCTGGACCGTTTCAATGGCTGGACGGTAATGGAGTGAGACCTCACGGTAACCCGTGGTCATAAGAAGTCTGTCAAGGCTCTCGTCTTCAAGGCCGTATCCTTCGCAGAGACTGGTTGGGGGGAGGATAGTTGATGGCTCCATGCAATTCAGCGCAAATTTGGTTCTTTTAAATGGCTTTCGGTCTCCCCCCGGAGAGTGAAGATAATTCGGTTGCTCTGTCTAGTCCCATTCCTTTAGGATGAGATGAGTCTCCATATCCCTGACACCCCGTGTTTCTTCGATTTTCCTTAGAATCTTGGCACGGGCACTGCCGAGGCTCCTTATGTCAATACGCAACATGAGGTCCCATCGTCCAGTGGTGAACGAGACTCTCTTGACACCACGAATCCGGTACAGCTCAGTCATGATATCTAAGCAGCCTGGAGCCACCTTCACCAGGACGTATCCTCGCATCTCGCTGAGGGAGAGGGCGATAATCCCGGATATGACGAATACCGTCCCGATGATTCGTAGGAACCAGAAAAAGGGGTCTGGGGAGATCGTGGAGAAGACTGCGGGGAAGAAGAATACTCCTAGGATATTGAGCGGAATCCCAAGAACAATGGAAATCGAGTTTATACCTTGGACAACACTCATCTTACCCTTTCCAAGCGCCTGTATGTAAAAGACGAAGGAGAAGAAGGTGAGGATAACAGGTATCAGGAGCCAGTGTATAATCAAAGGAAGCTGAAAGAGGAGGAGCAGAACGACTTCTGGTGTGATGAAGGGAATCATAACCAGTGACATGAAAGTGTTGAGGATTAGCAGAAGCCAAAGTCGCAGATTAAGCGAGTCAGTGGTGGCACCGGGTCGAATCTCTCGGCGTTTAGCCCGACTCTGGAAGAAAACGCTCACCGCCCTCCCCCCACCCCAGAGGGTAATCACGATGATGAGTAGAATAGGGTCAATAGCACCTGGTATCATACCTATTAGGAGGACGCCAAAGGTGATAGCAAGAATTGATTGGACCTCAATGTTTGTTGGGTAATCTCTAATGAGGATTAGGTCACCGATCATCAAGTAGATGATGGAAAATTGTGCAAACGGTAACACTGTAGAGACATCGCCGCTGCTACCGGTTACGAGGTAATATGCGAAGGTTGCTATTCCAGCAAACACTCCGGCTAGAAGAATACTGAAGACAACTTTCCGGGAGGGTATTGTGAGGTGATAGAAGCTTCGGTCAAATCGGGTTCCCAAACTTCGGCGTCGAGCCCGGTTGGTTGGAATGCTCAGAACTAGAATGACAGCTAGGGTGAAGAGGAAGCCCATCCATTGGGCGGCTAGGGCAAAGGCAATGGGATGTGGTAGAAACACCTTGTATACGAATATATCACTGAACACGGAGAAGGCAAGGAATACACCAGAGGCAAGGGCTAGGAGATAAAACGCTGTTCTAGTACGCCGGGTACCCATTTGCCGCCGCCAGCGAGCCCTCATCAAAATCCCTCAGTAGATGTGAATCATGTTCCATTTACTTGGGTAATGGAATTTCATGTGTAACTAACGCAGTTGTGGTCTCTTCAAGCCCCGGAATCTTGCAAACCTGATTCACTGTCAATTCGTATAGAGCTTCAAGATCAGGTAGTTTGACTCGGACAATTACATCGTATTCACCGGTTGTTACAGCGACACTTGTTGCTACTTCGATTTTTCGAAACATATCGACAACCTGTTGAATACGCCCCATTTCAACCTTGCAGAAAATATATGCAGTTACAGTCAATCCTGTTCACCTAGGCATTCTCTATGAAACCCTTCTCCCTCTAACGCTCCTTCTTAAAGATTTGCTAGTAGGAACCTGCTAATAGAGAATCCAACTACAAAGGAGTGTCACGCTATCTGCAACAGTTAACGTCTTGGAGTTCTTGGCTCCAAAGAGGTTGAATAAGAACGATAACTGAAGAAATCTTGTTACATGTATTTCAACCAGTTTGGTCCATCAATTGAGAAACCCGACCCGGGAGCGCTACATTTAGGGCAATACCCCATTTTCAAATTACTGACTGCCCTAGCATCAGTTGTGGTCTTTGACCAGCCGCATCCACATCTTATTTTCCAAGTTGGCATAACTCACAACTCCAGTAGGCTCTATTTGCTTAACGGGGTTAAATTCTTTTTCTTTTTTAGATTCAAAAACACTCCGTTTCAAAGAATGGCAAGCTCTGCGAGTTCGTTATCGAGTAGAGCGACAGTCAACCGTAAGCCATTTAAAGGAACTAAATTCCGCGCCGCCTTTGATTCGCGATGACCGCTCAAGACACTCAATTAAATAGCGAACATCATGACCTATCGAGGAATCCCTTGAGCGAAGTGCTCGACGAACTGATTGAAGCTACTGCAAGTTTTCCTCTACCCGGACTTATTGATGGTGCTTTTGTGTTGGACGGTGATGGCCGTCTTCTTGCCACCTCCGGGCGATATCTTCGACGATTTCTCTGGGAGCTTTCAGCCCTCTCCGCTGCTCTCGCAGGAGTCGCCCAACAAGGACAGATATACCTTCAGGCTAGACCCTTCGCTGATGTAATGGTGCTCTACGACGATAAGCAGCTCTATGTTTGCAACGTAGGGCTCTCCAATCGTAGTACACCTGTTTTACTCGCTATAGTCGCAGATGTCCGCACAAACATCGGGTTCATACGGATTAGAATGAAACAAACGGCAAAGCAACTCCTCTCCCTAGTGGAATCCGATGCCTCCGTACAGAAGCTCCTTGGGCTAAGAGAGGAGGAACTTGAAGGGGCCATGCGAACACTCAGCAGCGTATTCACAGGAGGTTAATTCAATGACAACACCTGAAATGACAGATGTAGAAGACGATTTATTTACTAAACCGTTAAAACAGTTGAAACTAGTTTTCTGGGGCCCAGGGGCTTCAGGTAAAACAACAACTCTCCGTCATCTTTCAAAGAGCCTGCATCCCCTTCTTTGCTCGAACCGCATCGAAATCAGCACAAGCGAGGACCACACGCTCCTCTCAGATTACCTTGCTTTCCACATCCCGTTACACACATCCACAATCCTATTCCATATTGTTGCAACGACCGGGCAGCGCCGTCTACTAGCAACCCGCGAGCTTGTTGCCACAGGCGCCGACGGCGTTCTTTTCATCGCTGATTCACAGCCTGATGTTGCTGGTGAAAACAGGCGTTCCTTTGAAGAGTTAGGCGCATACCTTGAAGCCACGAACCAGTCAACTCCAATAGTAATTATGGCAAACAAGCAGGACCTGTCTGGTAGTCTTCATCCAACCGCGGTTCGCCAACACCTCAATGCGTCACCGGAAATCCCTGTGTTTGGCGCATCAGCCCTTTATGGCACAGATGTCAAACAGGTCTTCCAGCGATTCGTTAGGGATGTGCTCATACAATTTGTGGCTCTCTGACCTCCTCCAAGATAGTGTTCCCCTCCTTTGTTACGCTATCACCGTTCGCCGCCCTGTTCTCATTGTAGGTTTCATTGAAGCCTCCGCTCTTAGACGACTAGCCTTTCTACCACCTCACCGGAATCTAATCGAGATTACCGCTGACTGGTTTGACTCGGAGGAGAAACTAGCACAATTACCCATCCTCTTCCAGAGCGAAACAGCTAATATCACAGCACCTCGCCTTTCCCTTGTTGCCCCGAATTTACCCACCAGACTCTTACCAAGTTTCTACAATCTACCCAAGGCTTGGATTGCCTCTACCCTCAACCAACCCAAATCCCTCCCTAAAGGAGTGATTACCTTTGATCTCCGTACAAAGACTCTCCTGAATGTGGAGGAGGACCAGCTTGTTTCGAGTCATCTTCTATCACTCATCAAAGGAGTTGCCCCCCAGGAGTGGGAGCTGATGCTTCAAACTGGTCTACGTCTCATCGCTGCGAAGGCACAGAGCCTTGTCTACCTGACCGAAAAAGGGGTAGAAACAACGGATACACTTGGCCTTCTCAGTATCAATACACTCTCTGAACTAGACTTGTGTGTTGCCCTTGCCAGGGCCGATTATCCGATAGACCTTGAGGTATTCCACTCAGAAGCCTGTAAAGAGCTTGGCAAAAGAGAGAAAATAGAAAGTGGGTGTTTACAAAAGCTCAGCCCAGAATCTGAACGATTACATCGTTCCGTGATTCACATAGATGATGTTCGAACCATGCTAGCAGGTATCACAGATAACCTCGTAAATCGCGGGGTTCCCCCTGAGCTTTTAACACGAGTTGTTGGGACCGCTCTTCGCGAGTGGGTTCCTTGAATCTAGGTTGTTATGTCTATCCTAGCCTCTGTCTCTTGGCATAAATTAATGAGATCATCAAAGGCGAACCGTTCAGTGCCTACGCAGTGACGGGCCCGTAGTTTGGCGGCAAGGATTGTAGTGCGAAGGGATTCACGGAGTGCCGCTCTAGGCGTCATACCTATTGTCATCAGTTGGGGGACTTGTTCTACGGCGGCGAGAGCGAGTGGTTTTGCTGGTCCTCGGGATTGGTCTACTATTCTTGCCATCGCTGCTCGAACTATTATTCTTGGATCGACCATTCCAAACCGGCGACTCATAGTCCTGTTTTACACTCTCCTTCTTAAACTCAACATTCTCCCTTAAAGCCCTTCCTTTTTTTGATTGTGAGCAGAAACGCTTAAAAATAGTTCAATTCCCGCCCAAATTTGCTGTAAAGAGAGTTGATAAGAGATGGCCAATGCAATCGAAGAAGTGTTTCTTCAGCACAGATTTGTGGTCTTGCCGACAGGTCTAGGTGACACCGGGTTAGCGATCCGCTATCAAGTTCATAATGGTATTGCATGCTGCGATGCACTAGCCTTTCGCGAAGCCAATGGTGGGGGGCAGGCGCTCCGAGACGAGGCTGCTCTCCTAACCAGGTCCCTTCCGCAGCTTAGCCAGCAGCTTACACGAGGACCCCATGTTTCGTCTGCGTTTCGCCACAAGGTCATATCCTTTCTCGGTAGAAAGACCCACATCCTATGTAACTCGGAGGGACAGCCTCTTCGATGTCAGCTCTATCCACTCCTAATCCTCCCCGGTTCTTCTCCAAGCCACGAAGATAATTCCTTTCCAGCAGAGATTACCCTAGTAACCATCAGTGAGCTAGATCAGTACCTAACGGTACTTGGTAACAATTCACCTACTCAGTTACCCCCTACTAGAAAGTGGTTGGACCCGCTTCGACGTTCCTACAAGCTTCTAGGAGGAGCTGTGCTCCTAGCACCCTTTCTTTTCGGGCTTTCAGGACTTCTAAGCAGTTTGGGCTCCAGCACAATTGCTGCCGTCACTGCTATCACTGCGAGTGTAGCTCCTCTGATGCTAGTTATTCTAGCCTTCCAGTCCTTCCGCACATTCCAGCAGAATCACATTTACGCTCCCAAAATCGCCCACCCCCCCTTCACTACAACCCAACACGGTTCAACAGATTCACTGCTTGAGCCAAGCGCCGTTACTGTCACTGAACCCTCAGAATCCCTTGCACCAGAAATCGCTGGCTGGAATCCTTCAAGTATTGCTGCTTTCCTGAGCCAATCTGTACAAAGTGCCATGACTGCGTCTCTCTCAGCTTATCGGACAGAAAACTGGCAATCCTTCGCTGGGTTCATCAGGTCGTTCCTCCTCAAAGGACTTCGTTTAAGTGCACATATACAAACTGGTCAGACGCCACAAGGGGAACCAGAAACGCTCGTTAATATGTCATCACTGGGAGAGTCACGGGCAGAGCTAGAATCATGGTTACAGCGCCTTTCCATGGGAAGTCAGGGAGAATCCTTAACCAGAGAAGAGGCAACAAGGGTTGGGAATTTTGTAATTTCCCTGCTACATAAACTAAAGGTAATCCCCCCTTCCTGGGAAAAGCAGTTCTTCAACATAATACCACGCCTTTCCCAAGTTCCCCCAACCAGTAAAGCAACACCCGAGCCTTCCCCGATAACACCAAGCCTACCTCGGGAAGAATCCGAAGTTCCTTCACAGGAACCCGCAGAAATCAT
>JAEOSX010000112.1 GCA_016840135.1 Candidatus Hermodarchaeota archaeon | reverse complement strand
GAAACGACTTGGACAAGGACAACTGCATGGAGAAACGGGATTTGTATAGGGGCAGTGGAGGGCAGAGGCTGGAGCTGAGAAAGCTCGTAGGAACGACTGATGTCTGCGATTTCTTCAGCAGTTGCCTTTGATTCCTCTAGTTTGAAGTAAACACGTTCAGCCCGGTCATATTGGCCAATGTAGGTAGGCATGTATTCTAGACCGAGGGTTATCCGCCTCATTGGCTTATTCTTTAAATAGAGATAGCGTAGGCTTTCGCCAGGGGCAACACTCTCCCAAACTTTTGGTGTAAAACCGTGAAAGTCAGAGCTCCCCATATCGCCCTTGTCTATTCCTCCTTCGATTAGCCCTACCCATTCATTGGCGAAAGGATAAGGAGGTTTGAACTGAAAAACTGTTTCCGATATTTCTTTTGCGCTGTCACGAGAGCCGCCTGGAGTTGCATGATCCTTTCCAAAGGGCTCAAAACCCACATCCAGTACACGCCATAGGGCTGCCCATTCAACCCGCCAGGAGAGTTTTCCATTTGCTAGGCTAGTTGTTCCATCTTTGCTACAGCTAGCGCACCGATAATCAGCAGTGTAGGCATCTAGGTCTACGGACAGAACCGATGTAGTGCTGATTCGATGGCAGTGATTACAAACAACGTGTACTGGAATCCAGTTGGAGGGGTGAGGGTTTCGGATTCGGTACTTGTTAACAACCTTTCTTACTAGATCACGGTGTTCGACAGCATATCGGACAAGATTTTGCATCTCTGGCCAACCGTAAATTTCGTGGGTACTTATGATCTCCCAGTCACGAGCAAAAGCGTCGAGATGGCTGCCAAAGTCTTGCCAGTAACGGTCTACCCAGCTGGACAGCTCTCCCTTTGGGTCAGGTACATCAATCAATCGAAGTCCAGTGTATTCCTTTCCCTCCTTCGAGTCTGAGAACTGAGCTAGTTGAGCGGATTTACCTTTCCACTCGTCGCTTGTATACCGAACGATAGTGTGGCGAGTCTTGAATCCACGATCGCGAAGTAAATGCATTATTGTATTGGGAGTAGTAATCTCACCGCGAAGCCTACCTACGTGCTGAAGACCTGAAACTGAAAGGCCACAACTACAATTGATAGTCTTGGCATCATCTCCCCAATAGTCTATGATGTCTTCTAAGAGCTTGTCAATCCAATGTTGGTAGGTTTCAGTAGTCACTGCTATCCACCTGACACTCAAAAGGTATCGTTACAACAATAAGAAACCATCGCCCATTATTCTTGGTATTCTATTAGATAGTATTACAGCAACGCAGCGTACCGCTTCCGAATGAGTGCTTCTAATTCCGAAAGGTTAAGACCTGTAACCGCTGATACGGCGACCCATTCTATATCATAGTGCTCTTCAATGAAAGGTGTTACTTGCTCTACCAATCGAGCGCCCGCAAGATCTGCCTTATTTAACGCAATTATAAGACGGCGTCGTTCAATTCCTATCTCATCGAGGATACTAATCACCCTACGAAGTTTCATACGAAGGAGAATGATATCATCTGCAGCATCTACAACAAGAACCACAACATCAGATGCTCTCATATCATCCATGTTCAATTGAAACGCGGAGATTAGAGCCGGATCCAATCCCAAGGCAAATCCGATAGTGTCCACGAAGAATACTCCCGGGTTGGAGGCTTGCGATACTTTGGAAGCTAGAGTCGTAAAAGGACGCTCACTTACCTCCTTTTCTGCACCAGTCAGAGCGTTGAATAAACTTGTCTTTCCTGCATTATAGCACCCCACAAGACAAACGATAGGGATACCTAATTTACGTCTGGCGCGTAAGCGACTCAGGTTCTCGCGCCGCAGCTTTGCCAATTCGCTTTTCACTTTCGTGATTCTTTTACTCACCTGCTGGAGCTTGGAATGATAAGCATATTCGCCTCCACCTCTACTAAACTCTCCTCGACTGGGCTTCTCTCTTTTCAGTTGCTCCCCAACGGCCACTTTAATGAAAGGGAAACTTTTCTGAAGCCTTGCCAACTCCAATTGTAATTTTGACACCCTATCACGTGCTTCTCTTTCAAAAATCCGTAAAACGACTTCGTATCGATCAATTACTTCGCAGCCTAGTTTCTTCTGAAGATTGTACTTCTGCATCGATTTGAGTACATTATAGACCGCTACGACTTCTATCTCTTCGGCGACGACTCGCTGAACCAGCTCCTCCACCCTCCCCCTCCCCAACAGGAGACCCGAGTGCTTATGGCTACGTGTCTGTATTATATTATCCACGACCTCTAGCCCAATAGCCCCTACTAGTCGTCGAAACTCAGCTAGTTCTACGGGCCACTCAAAGTGGTCATGCACCTTCGTCCGCAGCATCACTACAAAAGCACGCGTCACCATTCACACACAGCAAAACAACCAGTTCCGCAGACCTCAAAAAGGCTTCGTGCCACTTTTCTATAAATT
>JAEOSX010000111.1 GCA_016840135.1 Candidatus Hermodarchaeota archaeon | reverse complement strand
GCTAACGCTTTGCAAATGCTAAAATTACTGCTAGATGCAGGTGTCACAACAAATCTTATGGAAATGAAGGCAGGAGATGAGGACGACGCCTACCTAGTTGTTATGACTGCTGCTTTGCTCCATGATCTGGGGAACCAGGTTCACCGGGAGGAGCATCACCTCCACTCAGTCTATCTAGCTATTCCAATCCTGAACAGGCTACTGCCAGAAATCTATAAGGATCCTGAAGTGATGTTTGAAATCAGGGGACACATTCTCCACGCCATTTATGCTCATCCCGCGCACGTGAAGGACTTGACTAAGGAAGCGGCGCTTGTTGGTATCGCTGATGGAACGGACATGACTAAGGGTCGTGGTCGTATGGCCTTTGACAGTGGTAACATAAACATCCACTCAGTTTCAGCCCTTGCCATCGAGAAGGTCGAAATCAGGAAGGGTACTGAGCGTCCGGTTCAGATTCTGGTGCACATGAGCAACTCGGCAGGTATCTTCCAGTTGCAGGATAACCTTGGTGAGAAGCTGGCTGATTCTCCTCTAGAGGATTACGTTGAGATTGTTGCCCAGACATCCCCCGTTTCGCCTGGTCATGATCAGCGGATTCTCCACAAGATTGTCATTCGCGGTGGACGTTTCGAAGCAATGTGAGCCACCTCACGTTGTTGTGAGGTTTTCTGCTTCACAAACCGGGCTTGCCCTGACGTAGGAAATACCGTTGAGGTAGTCTAGCGACGCTAAGATAGAGGTACCAATCCGCAGAGGTAACCCAAGTCTTTAAATAGTCGTGTTCGGTCGAGGAGAGTATCAGCGCCCAACAAAACAGAAGTGTCCCATCTTGGGCAAATCTTCCCGACTTTTATAGGAGGCTCCCCCGGAGGAACATTCCCGGTTTGCAAAGCCTGATTCTCACAAACAGTACAGTGGTACCTGAAATGTCATACGATAGAGAACCGGTAGAAGCTACGGTCGCCGACTTGCGACCGAGCATGAAAAGCGTGAACATTACGTTCAAGGTTGTTGAAAAAGGAGAAGCTCGCGAAGTTACCTCTCGCAAAGACGGTGAAACACACAGAGTCTTAGACGCAGTTGTCGGGGACTCCACTGGCGTTGTTGCCTTGAGTCTTTGGGATGATTCCATTGACACAGTCGATGCTGACAAGTCATATCGTCTGGAGAACGGATACACCAGTTTGTTCCAAGGTCATCTCCGCCTGAACATTGGTCGGTACGGAACTCTTTCCGAGGCCGAAACACCAATCGAAGAAATCGACACCGAAAACGACCTATCCGCCCAAGAACATGAACGCCCCCGGCGCTATGGAGGCGGTGGATATGGCGGCGGTGGTCGCGGCGGATATGGCGGCGATCGTCGTGGCGGCGGTGGCGGTCGCGACCGCAGACGCGGTGGCGGCAGACGCTACTAAGCATTTCCCCTCATTTGAGTCCCTGTCCTCAAAAACATGGACTCTTCTTTTTTTCTTTTTTTGAGTTTGTTCTTACTATGGCTTTACAGTCTCCGATTACCAGCTGTATTTTATTTGGAAGTGATTTATCAGCTGGATAAAGCTTGAATCCTGTTGAGGAGGATGGGTATCTTGTCTTGGTATCTGGGGCATACCGTAAACCCACAACCGTGCACACGGATCGATAATCGCTGCCAGTTTGGGCTGATTGGTCTAAATGTTACTAGGTTATTGTTCACTCCTAGCTCTAGACATCGCATGGCGAGATAGTATTGTGTTTACTAGCCTCAGCTCTCGATGCAGCTCAGACCTTTTCAGGTTTTCTTCTTTGAGCAAAAAATGGATGCAAGTATACTCTCTTCTTTTCCTTGAGTTGGGTCATTTCTTTGTTTTGTTTTGAGAGGTTTTTAGGGCTTTCAAGGATTCAAGTTCAGCGACGAATGGAGTTGCCCTTGTTGTTCGAAACCGCCTTTTCCTTGGCCAAGAAGCAGAGGTGGTCTCCCTATCTAGCCTCCGGAGTCACGCCCCTTGATGAATTATTGGGGGGAGGTTTCGAGGTTGGTCTCAGTTATCTTCTCTATGGCAGTCCCCACGTAACTCAGCTTCTTCTCAGATGTGCCGCTAATACCCTTCGTCATGTCGCTCCCAGCCGCGGCGTGATTATCATCGATGGTAACAAAGACGCTAGCCCCAGTGCAGTCCTTGATGAGCTCAAGGCTAAATCGCTGCTAGGAAATCCTGCTGCTCTCCTTGAGCATCTTCACGTTGCACGGGCATTCACGACAGACCAGCTTCTCAGCCTTCTCACCGAAGCACCTAGTATCTTGCAGCAGACTCGTGCTCCCATCCTCTTTTGTGCCAACATCACAAACCTGCTGCAACAGGAGGAGGAATCCACTATTCCCCGATCCCAAGGTGGTAGAGGGGCATCGGGTTCCTCCTCACCATTTCGTCGTGCCCAGCTTGCCGCTCAGCTGAAGCACCTCGCCTTCTCCCAAAAAATCGTGGTAGTTGCAAGTGCAGAGAACGGCAAGTCCCCTGAAACTGGTCCAAAAAGGATAGGTGATGTTGCCCGGCATTCTTTCCAAGTGCATGTCCACCTTGGGCACCGTGGTCCCATCGATATTATGACACTGGAGAAGCATCCCAGCCTGCCTTGGCAGCAGCGAGGTACCATTCCCACTCTACTAGCCTAGATTTTATTGTAGTACCTCAACTGCGGTACTCTTTCTTTTCCCTCGGCGGGCTTTTCTAAGGAGTAGAGCTGCCCATTTTCTTTTCCAAGCCTCTTTTGCATTCTTCTCAATAAGAGCTAGAAGCGTGAGGATTGGAGTTTTCTTTAGCTTCCGCAGAATTTGGAAGGCTATCTTAATGACTCTTGGGTCATTATCCTTGGGACTACTTAGGAGTGGGTCTCGAATCCGGCCTTTCTCAATTTTCGCGAGGGCATCCACCATACACCAGTACAGATTATCTATTTGAGAGTCTTCAATAGCCTGAGCTAGAACTTCTCGAGCAGGCTTGTACCGGCGCCTCCCAAGGACCTCAGCGGCTTGTTCCCGGACCTCTGGTTTTGCATCCCTCTCTAGAGCTTCAACAAGGGGATCAAGGACTTCTGCTTCCTTGTCTTCGTATTCTACTATTGCGTATCTGCTGCATTCTCGGAGAAAACGACTTAATACGCAGTCCACCCTGCTGAGCTGCTCAAGAGCCAGAACCACCTGGCATCGCACACCAGAATCTGAATCCTTCTTCAAAGCTTTAACGAGAGGCTGGACGGCCCTAAAATCGTCTAACAGACCGAGAGCCTTGGCGGCGTCGATGCGGAAGAGTTCCGACTCTTCGTGAAAAAGAATGTCCACTAGACCTTCAATATCACCCTCAGCCTTCATCTTGGCGATGAGGGGAATCAATACCGTAGAGTGGCTCAGAGAACGTCCTCCCATCTATTGTTTGTGCGTCCTCTCTTTTCTCATTTTGGGTACTAGACCATTTGTGGGGCAGGTTTGCTTAAATAGAATTGAACTGAAGGGGATACCTTCCGTTTGGGGGAAAAATCCGCATGAGTAGCTCGCCAGTGAAGTATTATTTGCTCCTTCTCCTTGCGATGTGTTTTTGGGGAGGCTCTTGGGTTTCTGGCAAGCTCGTAGTGGCTATCGCTCCACCGATGACGATTGGGTTCTTCCGGTTCCTCATCGCAAGCCTTCTTTTCGTTCCCGTTTTTCTCGCATCGAAAAGGGGCAAAGCCTGGAATTATACTCGGCGGGATATCGGTCTCTTCTTTCTTATGGGGCTCACTGGCGTCTTTGGTTATGGCGTCTTCTTCTTGGTTGGTATGGGTTTTACAACCGCTGCTCAAGGCACCATCATCGCAGGCATCAACCCTGCCTCCATCAGTCTATGGGCCCACCTTGTCCATAAAGAAAGACTGGCTAAAGGATGGAAGTATAGCGGGTTCATCGTCAGCTTTCTGGGAATAGTTTTCGTGATCGGTGTACAAGCACTGATCGATTTTCGCCTCGACTACCTGTTCGGTAACGGGCTGATTGTCTGTGCGATGATTATCTGGGGGCTCTACTCGATGTTTGGGAAGACATCAATGCGAACCCAGTCCTCCCTTGATGCAACGACTGGCGGGGTTCTCTTCGGCACCATCCTCTTCGGAGCAGGAGCAGTAGCGGAGCAATTCTGGGTACAACCCGCCCTCATCGACCCAAACTTCTGGATGAACGTACTCTACATGGGGTTTTTCGTGACCTTCCTCGGATTCCTGTTCTACTTCTTGGGCATTAAGCATCTGGGCGCCACCCAGTCTTCCATCTTTATCAACTTGGTTCCAGTCTTTGGTATCCTATTCTCCGCCATCATTTTACTGGAAACCATTTACTGGACCTTCCTCGTCGGTCTCGCCCTAGTAATTGTTGGAGTTCTTATCATCAACTTCCCAGAATCCTTGAAAGACAAAGAAGAAGGAGCGGATTAGAGAATTCGGCTCTTCCAACTGCGAGTTTTCCCTTTTAAAGCATAGGTGTATTGCACTCTTCAAAGACGTATTATAAAGACGAGAGGTATTAGGTTATACTGTCTCCTCAGAGGTTGTTGTTTCTATTCTTGGAGGGTAGAAAAATGAGAACAGATTTTAGGTTTCTCTTGATTGCCGTGCTTGCCTTCGGGCTTCTCGCTAGCCTAGTCTATCCTGTTTCACCAGCATCCACAGCTGCGATGCCTCTACTGTCACCACCTGTTCTGGAGTCCTTACAGGCAGGCTCTCCCCACGAGTTCAAGTTGACGCCTCTAAGTGGGGTACAGCTTCTTAGCCCCGACCACCGCTCTATCTCCGACGCCACAGTTGCTATCAGTAGTAGTGGCTACGCTCCCCTAGTTGAGGACAGTATTTTGTATGGACCCCATATAACCCTTAATGGTACTTGGGATCCCCTAGATGTACCTGGTTTCCCCACAATTAAAATCAAACAGACATCCCTCGAGTTTCTCTACACCATCGAGCAAGAACACTACGGGACAATCACGGGACCTGTGCTTGGGGGATGGAACCCTGACCACAATCCACGCGAAGCCTATGACTATGTATACCTTGAAAAGGGCAATAATGTCTATGTCGAGGTAGAGTTTGGCACCTGGACCGCTGGCGAAGGCAGCTCGTTAATCCACGGAGCAGGTGATGACATCGACCTCTTCGTCTGGGCCCCTGGCGTCGAACACACCTACGCCAACAGCCTTACGGGGAAGCAAGTACCCACATGCTGTGCCAACCCTGAGATAGGGGCATTTACTGCACCGGTCACAGGGAACTACACCATTGGTCTCGACTACTACTCTGGCGTTGTACCCATGGGCTGGCGCTGCTATGTATATCGCTTTGCTATTGCAGGTGGCACGCTCTTTGATGGAAGGTCCGCTGTGGAGGACACCGCTGACATCGGCTTCGACGGTGCCTTTGACGTGCGGTTACGCCGGATCACGGGCACGAGCCTAGACCTTGACGACAGCTGGGCTACTCGTATTATTTCGAATGTTACATTCATCAACTTTTTCCCACCCAGTGTGATTGTGGACAGTCCTGGGGAAGCCCCTGGTCGGAGAGAAGGACCTGGATTAGTTGATATTAACTGGACTAGCTCTGACCTCAATACCGACGAGACGCTCCAATCCACTGTGGAAATTAGTAATGACCTAGGTAGAACTTGGAAGGTTATCTGCTACACAACACACACCTCCACAGTATGGGACCCAGACAGCGCATTCTACGGGCTGCCCCCGACCCCCTTTGAAGCCGATGGGATTACTAGGATTCCTAATTTCCTTGTAAGGGTAAACGTTACTGATGGACGCTTCTTCGCCAGTGATGTTTCGGATTTTGCCTGGAGTTTAGATGATGTTGTTGCTTGCAATTGTATACCTATTGAACTTTTCATCTTCTTAGGTGTTGGAGTGGTGGTTGTTCTCCTGATTGCCTTTGATGTAGCGGTGTTACTCTATAGGCGAGAGTACCCAAAGAAGCACTACGGAGATGTTTAACGAATAAAGGAGTCCATTGAGTTTGAGATTGAAAACCAGGTTTCTTATGATCACAATCTTGGTGTTAGGACTTTTAGTATGCCTAGTTTATCCTGTTTCACCAGCACCCATCGCTGCAGTTCCTCTAATGCCACCACCTATTCTGGAGCCCTTACAGGCGGGCTCCCCCCAGGATTTCGAGTTGCCGCCCCCAAGTGGGTTTCCCCTTGATAGCCCCGACCACACCTCAATCTCCAACGCCGCGATTACCGTCGCTAGCCAAGGCCACAGGCCCCTAGTTGAGGATAGTGTTGTGAACGGTACTAATGGTCACGTGGTATTAGAGGCAACCTGGGATCCCCTAGATGTACCTGGTTTTCCCACCTTGAAGATTAAGCAAACCTGTCTAGAATTTCTCTACGCTGTTTCTCATGAGCACTATGGAACCATCACTGGTCCCGTACTCGGTGGGTGGAACCCAGATCACAACCCTCGCGAAGCCTACGACTACGTCTACCTCGAAAAGGATCAAGCTACGTATGTTGAAGTGGAGTTTGGCACCTGGACCGCAGGTGAAGGAAGCACATTGACCCACAGCGGCAGCGACGACCTCGACATCTTCGTCTGGGCTCCAGGTGTGGAGCACACCTACGCTAATAGTCTTGTATTAATCACTGCGGGAGTGAACCCCGAGGTTTGTACGTTTGTTGCCCCTCGCACAGGAACCTACACCATTGGCATCGACTACTACTCTGGTGTTGTACCCATGGGCTGGCGCTGCTACGTATACAAGTACCAAGCCTTGGGAGGTACACTCTTTGATGGAAGGACCGCAGTCGAGGACACGGCTGACATCGGCTTCGACGGCGCCTTTGACGTGCGGTTACGTCGAATCACAGGAACGAGCTTGGACCTTGACCACAGCTGGTCTACTCGTGTAATTTCGAACGTGACCTTCATCAACTTCCACGCACCCACGGTTACTGTTCTCTCACCAGGTGCAACTCCAGGTCAAGTAGAAGGTTTCGGTTTGGTTACAATTAACTGGAGTGGCAATGACATTAATGCTGGCGAGACACTCCAATACACAGTAGAAATCACCAACGACCTGGGGAAAAACTGGAAACCCATAGCCTACACCACGCAGGAATCCATGGTCTGGGACCCAGCAAGCGCCTTCTATGGGTTACCCCCCACCACTTACGAAGCCGATGGGACAACAATGATTGCCAATTTCCTTGTCAGGGTGAATGTGACAGACGGTCGGTACAGCGCCTCTGACACCTCAGACAATGCTTGGATGCTCTTCAAAATGGGTTGCGTTCAGCCACCTCCCTTGGAGTTGTACATTGTAGTTCTTGTCGGGGCGATTGTTGTCACACTAATCATCATTGATGTGGCGGTGTTCTTCTATCGGCGAGCTAGTTCACGGCAAAAATTGGAGATGACGAGTGAATAGAATATTTGAGGGTTAGAGTATGAGAATTACAATCAGGTTTTTCATCATTTTTAGTTTGACGTTTGCGCTGCTTGTCAGCCTAGCCTGTCCTGTTTCACCAGGATCCACAACAACCGTGCTTCTGAAGCCTCCGACTCATCAAGAACCATTACAGGTAGCCCATTCAGGGAGGCATTCCGTGCCGCCGCTTGGCGTGTTGCCTTCTAGCAAATCGAGTTCTAGCTCTAGTAATGCTAGGATCAATGTTAGTACCAGCAGCTTTGCACCCCTTGTTGATGACAGCTTGCGGGTTGGGCCGCATGTGACTCTTAATGGTACTTGGGATCCCCTGGATGTGCCTGGCTTCCCCACGCTCAAAATCAAGCAGACATGCCTCGAGTTCTCCGAGCATCTTGAGCAGGAACACTATGGCACGATTTATCCTCCTGTGCAGGGTGGTTGGACACCTGATTTTAACCCGCGCGAGGCCTACGACTACGTCTACCTAATTGAGGGGTGCAACACTTACATCGAAGTGGAGTATGGTACCTGGGCAGCTGGCGAAGGCAGCACCCTATGGCACACTGGTGCTGATGACATCGACGTCTTCGTCTGGCCTCCTGGTGTGGAGCACACCCACAACAACAGCCTCACCGGGTGTTGTGTGTGCACAGGCTGCAACCCCGAAGTTGGGACCTTTGTTGCTCCGGTCACGGGGAACTACACTATTGGTCTTGACTACTACTCTGGTGTTGTACCTATGGGCTGGCGTTGCTATGTATTTGCTCGTAGTTTCTTTCAGGGCGCCATCAGGGATGGGAGGTCAGTAGAGTATGACACGGCGGATATTGGGTATAATGGCGTCTTTGACGTAAGGGTACGACGGGTCACTGGTACGAGCCTCGATTCAGACTCTAGCTGGTCCAGTTTTACCGTCAGCAATGTGACCTTCATCAACTTCTTCCCACCTAACGTGACCGTCCTCAGCCCAGGGGAAACACCAAGCAATATAGAAGGTCCAGGGCTGGTGTGTATTAACTGGACTAGCTCCGACCCAAACCTTGACGAGACGCTGCAATATACCGTGGAGATAAGCAATGACTTGGGTAGAACCTGGAAGGTAATCGCCTACACTACACACACTTCCACGGTGTGGGATCCAGAGGGCGCCTTCTACGGGTTACCCCCCACACCCTACGAAGCTGATGGTACTAGAATACCCAACTTCCTTGTGCGGGTGAACGTAACGGATGGACGGTTCCTAGCTAGTGATGTATCGGATAACGCATGGATAATTAATCACCTAGTAGCTATGTGTTGTCCTCCGTATGAACTCTTCATCGTCCTAATTATTGGGACAATTGTTATCATTTTGATTGCCATTGATGTAGTGGTGTTTCTCTACAGGCGAACCAAAATAAGAAAAGGCACCACGAAGATGTATAACGGAGTGTGGAGAGGAACGAGTTGAAATGGAAAATCAAATTTCTTATAATGTCTTTCTTGGTATTTGGGCTGTTATCCTGTCTGCCGTGTTCTGTTTCACCAGAAGCCACAATTCCGCATTCACATGTTCCATTTCTTCAGAAGATACTACAGAGAACTCCCCCTCACAGCTTCAATTTCCCACCCTCCAGTTGGGCATCCCATCCACACTCGGTTGATGGTGCTGGCTCCAATGCTAGAATCAATGTTAGCAGCAGCGGTCACGCGCCCCTGATTGCGGATAGCGTTTTATTTGGACCTCACGTCACCTTCAATGGCACCTGGGAACCCTTGGAAGTGCCAGGTTTTCCCACTTTGAAAATCAAGCAAACCTGTCTAGAATTTCTCCTCACCGTTGCCCAAGAACACTACGGGACAATCACTGGACCTGTACAGGGTGGTTGGACACCTGACCATAACCCCCGAGAGGCGTATGACTATGTGGATCTTCTAGAGGGGCAGAACGTCTATATCGAGGTAGAATACGGCACCTGGACCGCGGGTGAAGGTAGTGCCCTCATCCATAGCGGATGTGACGTCATCGACCTCTTCGTCTGGCCCCCAGGTGTGGAGCACACCCACAATAACAGCCTTGTTGGGGCTTCCACAGCCACCAGCGCCAATCCAGAGATTGGGACATTTGTGGCTCCTGTCACTGGAACCTACACCATTGGTCTCGACTACTACTCTGGTAATCCAACCATGGGCTGGCGCGTGTACATTTACACTTATCGTGCCTTGGGAGGTGCCCTTCATGAGGGGAGGTCGGCTGTGGAGGACACGGCTGACATATTAGACTTCAATGGCAATTTTGACGTGCGGCTACGCAGGATTACTGGCACGAGTCTGGACTTGGATGAATCCTTTTCAAGTCACGTCATACGTAACATTGACATCATCAACTACTTCCCACCCAACGTGACCGTCCTCAGCCCAGGGGAATACACTGCCACTGCCGTGTATGGTCCGAACCCCATTCGGATTAGCTGGAGTGGCGCGGATCTCAATACTGACGAGGTGCTACAATATTCGGTGGAAATCAGCAACGACTTGGGAGAAACGTGGAAGATTATTGCTTACACGACCCAGAACACCACATTGTGGGACCCAACGAGCTCCTTCTATGGGCTTCCCCCCACCCCCTGGGAAGCAGATGGACAAACTCGAATTCCTACTTTCCTTGTGAGAGTGAATGTCACTGATGGTCGATTTTATGCCTCCGATACCTCAGACCATCCCTGGGTACTGGATGGAAGATTCAATTTTGTGATAGGTGATAATTGGGCAGTATACATCGTAATCATCGTAACTTGGATTTGTCTTGTCATCATCGCCATTACCTTCATACTAGGTCGAGTTAAACGCGTACCCAGAAAGAAATAACACCAAGTACCGATGAAGGAAATCTTTACCAGTTGTTTCTCGTTTCGACAAGCTTTATCTGCAAGGTCGGCAGGAAGGCG
>JAEOSX010000110.1 GCA_016840135.1 Candidatus Hermodarchaeota archaeon | reverse complement strand
TTTGAGGGACTGGTGGAGGCCAGCCGGCTAACCAGCCTCCCCCCTCAGCGTGCCGCCCGTAACAGCCCGGGCACCGGCATCAATATGCTGCAGATGCGGGAGGCTTTCAAGCGCGGCGTCCTCATCCCTGAGACCAAGGCACAGGCTGAGCGTTACAAGACCGGAACCAAGCTCCTGATTGCCGACCGTGGCGGCCACACATTCAGCCCCAAGGTTGGGGTCTTCAGCGATGTGGGAGAACTAGATTTCAGCTCCATGTACCCCTCGCTTATCCGCCGCTATAACGTGTCTCCTGACAGCCTCTTCTGTGACTGCTGCCCCGACGATTCCACAATCGTTCCTGAACTGGAGTACAGGCTCTGCCGCCGACGCCTCGGCCTCGTCCCCGCCTTTATGGCTTTGCTGCTTAACAAGCGGCTCTGGTACAAGCAGCACCGCTACGAAGCCACCCGCTATGAAGAGAGGCAGCAAGCCCTCAAGTGGCTATTGGTCACCTCATTCGGGTATCTCGGTTTTAGGGCGGCGCGGTTTGGACGGGTCGAGTCGTATGAGTGTGTCACAGCCTATGCACGGCAGACCCTCCTTCAGACCAAGGCCCTTTGTGAGAAGAAGGGCTTCAAGGTGCTCCATGGCATCGTTGATTGTCTCTGGCTCCAGAGGCAGGCAACAACTGTAGAAGAGTTCTTGCAGCTTGCAGCCCTCATCGAGCGAGAGACCGGATTGCCCATCGAATTCGAGGGGCGTTACCGCTGGATCATGTTTCTGCCCTGCCGAGGACAGTCTCACGGTGCCCTGACCCACTATGTTGGTGCCAAGGAGGACGGAACAATTAAGGTGCGAGGCATTGAACTTCGCCGACGAGATACCCCACCGCTCATCAGTCAGTTTCAGCTTGACCTTCTCTCGCGGATGGCTGGAGCAGAGGATGCCGAAGAACTCCGAAAGCTCGCCCCAAAACTTCTTCCCGTCATAGCTAGTTACGTCGAAAGGGTTCGCGGTGGTGATGTGAGCCCTGAGGATCTTGCGGTGACCCAGCGCATCAGCCGAGCTCCTAGCGAGTACAAGCAGCGCTGCAGCCAAGCAATCGCCGCCGAGCTAGCCATCCGAGAGGGAGAAGAGCTTCATCCGGGTCAATGTGTGAGCTATGTCTACACAGACAGCCGTTCCCGTCGCCCCCATCGGCGAGTCGCCCTTGCCACTTCGGCAGCAGCAGAGAGATATGATAAGGAGAAATACATGGAGCTCTTGCTACGGGCTGCTGAAACCCTTCTGGTCACCCTAGGTTGGGACTATCAGCGGCTGGTCCAGCATTTCCAAGTTCCAACTGGTCAACGCCTACTCGTATCCTATACTTCTCCCCGAAGCCGTAAACACTGAATGCAACTCGTCTTACTACTTTTCAGAAATCAGAGAGTAGGTGTTGGTTGAAGAAAAAGAAGGGAGGTGCCCAGCAAGGCTGCCGGGCTTCCTATAGGAGGGGAGGTGTCAACGTGTCTAGGTTACTGCGATGTTTGTTACCACGAAGCTGAGGGTGACTTCGAAGGGTCCTATCATGATAGTGACTGAACCGCTACGAGCGTGACAGACAAGGTCGCCGTCGATGGAGTATTCATCGTAGAGTCGAATAGCATCCTCCACATCAGTGCCTGAGATATATTGGTCAATAAAGGTAAACGATGAGGCACCGATTTCAATGGGGCTGGAAGAGTAGTCATTGTCAATGGTGGTCAAGTATATGTTGTTTTCTGGATCGAAACTATAGTATATGGATAGAATGGTAATCTGGACACCATCATTGTCGTTGTAGTGAACATCATAGGAGAGCGCGGTGATATTGATCGCAAAGGGCATCGGGTTGGATACATTCACTCTTCCCGTGGCTGTCCATCCGAATGAGAATGGCGGTATAGTGACACCCATGGAGAGTATATAGACGCTGTCGATTAGTGGTTCGTCAAGTCCCTCTAGTGTAGCCGTGTCGGCGAAGGCGACTTCGGTCAGAGTGATTAGTCCACCGAGGTTTCCTGAGAATTCACCCTCTATACCGACCGTTGCATCGGTTCCGCTGACGTACTCGGAAAGAAGTGATTCTAGCGAGGCTTGGTGATGGGCCGTTGTGAGATAGATGTCGGTTTCAACAATATTGATACCAGGTACGACTAATTGGTTGCCCATGCTACCATTGCCAATCTCATGTCCACCGTAGAAAAGAGACATATTCAACGAGTTGAGGGTAATGTCCATCTCGGTGGGATTGGTGATGCTTACGTTGGCTTCGACGTGTAGGTCAGTATCGGTTGCCCCGACGAGAGCGAAATCAATGATTTGTGGATTCAGATCCAGGGATGGCATCTCAGCGTCCACTGATATATCTAGTTCGAGTTCAGCGCTAAGTCCGGGGACAATAGAGTCCGCTGTCACGTCTACCGTGAGGTCACAGTCTATTCCTTCAAGGAAGTTGGTCGCGAGTTCTTGGAGGGCTGTGTCGTCATCTGGATCGAGGATACCTTCGGTTACAATGGAGTTGTTTCCAGGGATGAGGTCAAAGTCGTCTGTGACAAAATCCCCAATCGTGTTGCCTTCATAGAAGACATCCATTGATACGTCGCTAAGTGATACGCTAACCTCTGTTGGGTTTTCTAGAATAGCATCTACCCTAACACCCATTGTGGTTGCTGTTGAGTTGAGGAATTCTATCTCTGTTATCCAAGTTCTAGCTAACCCCCCAAATCCTACAATTGTGACTGTTTCGTCTAGCGCCATGGCTAAAACCATAGCTACACCTACTGGTGTTATTGATAGGGAACCTTGAACGTTTAGCTGGAGCGTAGCATCTGAGATAAAGTCTTGAAGGAACTCGGTCAGACCTGTCTGCCGAGATGTTGCCACCGTTAGCTGGCAGTCGATTGAGAGGGTGTTTTCACCAGGATCTGCTGTGGTTCCTGGGAAGCTTATGGTCCCCAGAAGGGAGCCATCATAATTCACGTCTAGTGGTACCTCTCCTACATTCACAACATAGGGTGAGGGATTAAGAACCGATAGGGTCAGCCGTAGGTTCAGGGCTGTGGATGATGTGCCCAGTACCTTGACTTCGGTGACCTCGATTTCGGTTTGGTTTATCATACTTTGAACATTTATGTTGGTGAGCACTAGGGCTCCACCAATGCCCGCAGGTACGATAATAGCTATGAGGAGGACGGCAACTAGACGCTTATGTGCAAGTATGTATTGAAATGCCACTCGATTATTCCTCCGCTTTCATGAACGGGTTTGTTCAGAAAATCTGGCTCCGATTTACGGCGTTAATTTTTAAGCATTGCTCATCCCAAGCATAGTATAATATTTGTTTAATTGTAAAAAAACTTAATTTATTATTACATCTATTGTAGGGAAATACTAGTTCTCGCTCCTAGTTATCTGTGAGGTGCTTGATTCGGGACGCAGCCTCTAAGAGCCTGTTGGGCGGTGCGGAGGAGTAGCTTATTCTGACGTAATCAGAGAAGCTTTTTCCAAAGTTATCCCCGGGAATGAGAATTACTCCGGCTTCGTTTAAGACCTTTGTCGCGAAGTCATATCCGTTCATTCCTGTTCCTTTACAGCTTGGGAAGAGATAGAAGGCTCCCAGCGGCTTGTAGGGGAGGGATAGCCCAGGAATCTTGGAGAAGTGCTCGATGGCAGTTTTTCGGCGCTTGTTGAGAATGGCTCGATTCCTCTTGATGAAGGCGTTCATAGCCTTGGGGTCCCGGAGCGCAACAGCCGCTGCTTCTTGAATGGGTGCAGCAGCACAGGCAACGTTGTATTGGTGTAGCTGGGCGATGGGCTTCATGATGGATGCTGGAGCTAAAACATAGCCCAGGCGAAGACCGGTCATGACAAAGGCCTTGGAGAAGCTGCTGACGACAATAACGTTGTCGCGGCACGCTTCTGCAGCGCAGGTGTGAGGTTTTCTATCATAGCGGAGGAACTCGTAAGCCTCGTCGGAGACCACAAGGCAGTCGTGGTCCCTCGCGAGTTCTACCAACTCGATAATCTTAGACCGGGAGGCAATCGAGCCTGTTGGGTTGCAGGGTGAATTTATCACGATCATCCGGGTTTTTCGTTGGTTGAGCGCTTCAGCGAATCTGTCGATGTCAAGATCGAATCGAGGGCTCAAGGGTATCTGTTCAACTTCAGCACCAGCTAGCAGCGCTTGGTATTTGAAATACCCGAAGGTCGGTTCCTGAATTAACACCCGGTCACCTGGATTTAGCAATCCCAGCATGATGTCAAACAAGCCCTCAAGGGCTCCCACGGTGACGAGTACTTCCTCATCCCAGGCGTACTTGAGCCCGAAGGTTTCCTTGTATCGTTCAGCAATGGCTAAGCGGAGCTCGGGAATCCCTTTGTTCGAGGTGTAACGGATACGCCCCTGCTTGATGGCAGCAATCATTGCTTTCTCAATTATTCTGGGAAGCGGTAAATCCAGATCCCCAATTCCCAGAGAGATGACATCTACTCCCTTGGCTGCCAGCTGAGCACCAAGGTCAAAAAAGGCCCTGAGCCCACTAGGCGATACATGGTCTAGCCGAGAAGCGGCTCTCGTATAATCTAGCATACAGAATCCTCCCAAGAACTACAGCTAGTCCTTGTCTCTACCAGAACTTAACTATATAGGGAGGAACCAAACAAAGAGTTGGATAGTCATCTTCTCACT
>JAEOSX010000109.1 GCA_016840135.1 Candidatus Hermodarchaeota archaeon | reverse complement strand
TTGCGACCTCTTGAATAGCCTCTCCTAAGCTATTGACCGACTTTATTAGAAAGTCAGAAACTCGGATTAGAATCGCTTCTTTTTCTGAGGACATTTCATGAATCCACTCGGTTTTCACTATGAATTATGTAATTAAATTACAAATTTAAACTTTGTTGAACGTATCGACTCGGGGTCTAGTAACTGTTTCACAACTACTTATTTCTTATCTCTTCAGCAGCTGCCAGAATTTGGCGATGATCGAACGCCATATTTTGGGGAACTTGCTGGAATGTCTCCACGTGAGCAGCATCACTACCCGCTTGAAGCTGACCGCCTGTAGGTTTTGCGAGGAATGCGATACTTACTGTGTGTCCTCGAGGGTCTCGGTTAGGTTCAGAGAAAACACCAACGAGTTGCACAGACTCTACCAGTAAACCTGTCTCCTCCTTAACTTCCCGATGAACTGCCTGTTCCACAGTTTCGCCCTGTTCGCAAAGCCCACCGGGCAGCGCCCAATAACCTTGGAAAGGTGGATTCCTTCGACGCACGAGTACAACACTATTATCTTTCATATAGATAACAGCGTCTACAGCTAGGACTGGGGTCTTCATTCCTAGACCAGTCCATCGTCGATGTGATGTTGGCTGTTCCTCTGGCGACTTTGAATGAGGTGGTAATCCTGAATTCATTTTCTCGTCACCTAGCATCGATAGCTAAATGAAAGGAATCAATACAAAAACATAACCCGAGAAAAAAAGGTGACTTGTTTTTGAATGATTTGAACATCACAGTTTAAAGAAAGTACCTGAAGTAGGATGCCTTACCATGACTGAAGCTGCCAAAGATGGTTACCCAATTGTTCTCACTGCTGGTAGCGCACTAATGGCAAACTACCGATTCGGTATTGGTTCTGGCTATGCTAGTATGTTTCCCATTGATTTCAGACCTTTCTGGAAAATTCTTGGAATCTTTCAACTTTCCAGCGACAGGGCTGGGAGGATGAAAATGGCACAGCTAGGTGTCAGCAAAGTCGAGGCTGCCTTGTTGGCATCAGGGTTCACAAGAGATGAGGTAATCATTGCTAACCCAGAACAATTGAATCGTGTAGTAGGACCTGCAACACGAGTAGTAGGAATCGGCGCCTTAGATCCTATAGGGCTAGCATATGGGGCAAAAGTAACCGAGTTCACATTGAGGCAGTTCCACATTCCCTGTCGGCACTCAATCATGTCTGCTGAATTTCTACGGGTGGTTCGCAACTCTAGTATCCAGGAACGCCGCCAGTCAGGGCAGCTCAAGGTGATAGTCGGGGGACCTGGCGTTTGGCAGATTGCTGATACAGGTCTGCAAGGGCATCTGGGTATTGATTGTATTCTAGAAGGAGAAGCCGAAGGCGCAGTCGGTAACCTGTTCCGTCGAGCACTCGCAGGAGAGCAGCTACCCAGAAGAGTACAAGGAAAACCAGTATCCGTGGAAGAAATGCCCAAAATGGCAACAGCTAGTCGGTGTGGCGTCGTGGAGATAACACGTGGGTGCGGTCGAGGCTGCCACTTCTGTGTTCCGGGGCTGCTAAAATTCCGTTCCTTCCCTTTGGAACAAATTCTAGCGGATATTAGGGTAAACGAACAAGCTGGTATCCGCGAGGTTTCGCTTCAATCTGACGACTTCATGCGCTATGGCTCTACAAGCCTCAAGCCTGCTCGAAAACATCTGCTTCGTCTCCTCAATGCAGTGAAGGAGGTGGCTGGAACCAAGTTTGGACCTAGTTTTGTTTCAGCGGCAACTATTCTCCAAGATGAAAAGCTTCTAGAGGAAACATCAGAGATTATGGAATTGGGTGGCAGCCGCTACTCAACGATTGAAATGGGTATCGAAACGGGCAGCCCTGAGCTACTGGCAAAGCATATGCCAGGAAAGATGAAGCCATTCAAAATGGAGGAATGGTCAGATATAGTAGTAGGGGCAGCTAAAGCTCTTCACGAGAACAATTGGATTGGCTGCTACTCGCTGATTATCGGTTTGCCTGGAGAGACTAGCAAGGACGTCGTGCGAACCATGGAACTTGTTGACCGGATAAAAGATTACAACTGTGTGATAACACCAGTGATATTCGTTCCAGCTGGTCGTCTCAGGCGGAGCACTTTTCAGACCTTTGATCGGATGTCGCCCGAACAGTGGGCATTGTTCCAGCAGTGTATTGAGCAAACCCTTGAAAATGCCATCCTATGGCTAGGGCGGGTCTCCAACCGCTTAGTTAATCTATTTATGAAAGTGATTATTCATCGTTTATTCATGTTTAGTGCTGGGCTCTTCCGGAAGCGGCGTTACAAACTGCTGCGAAAACTCGGTTGGCGGTTTCCAAAATGAAGTGAAGGATATATGAAGCATGTAGAACTCCCATCAATCAGACTGAGGTAAATTGCTGTGTCTCGCTGTGTGAAGTGCTGTCTTGCATTGGTCTTGGTAGTAGTATGTGTGGGCGCGGCTTCTCTCTTCTTCCCTTTCCTAGGCTTCTATGTGGGCGAAATATTAGATATAGTATGGTTCTGGGTGTGGCAGTTTTTCGTCGAGTATGTGCCGCTAGTATTTCTAGCTTGGGGAATTGTATTTGCCCTTGATGGTTTTATTTTCGGAATAGGTTATTCACTAGCACCTCGACGACGAATTGCAGGCACTGTCCTTTATGGAGGCGCAATGTTGCTATGGGCAGGAATGCTACTCTTCCTAATAGGTTATGGCGCGGTTGTGCTCTTCTTCTCACCTTTACTAGAGCTAGCCGTGAAGTCAGTGATGTTACTCGGTTACATCATTGGTGTACTCTTGCCTAGCATCTTGATATTAGAGGGATTTTATGATTTCAGTTGCTGGTATAGAGATCTATTGCGAGAACGTCATCAGTACAGCTTGCTCAGCTATTCCGTCGAGCGCAAGGGCAAACTAACCTATATTCATATTGATACTTCACAGTGCCAACCAGATTGTGTTTTACGAATTGCACCAACTCTGATGTTTGAACAAGCACTTTGGGAGAACGAGTCGGCTCCAGTTCGCTCACCTGCTCGCTTCTTCAAAGGTGCTGTATTGACCTTACTGACAGAATTCGTGACACACCTAACCGCATGGCCAAGAGCACGAAGAGCGCTGTTCCGCCTAACTGGTGCAAAGATTGGAAAGGATTGCCATATTGCCTTATGGAGCCGTTTTGACCCTATGTTGCCCGATCTCGTTGAGTTCGAAGATGATTCAGGTGTGGGTATAGGTTGTACACTGCTAACTCATAGCATCATCGATACTGGAAACCGCATGACCTTCTTTTATGGACCTATCAAGCTGTGCCGCGGGAGTCGGGTAGGCGCGAACTCGACTGTAATGCCAGGTGTTACTATAGGTGAAGGAGCAATTGTAGGTGTGGGCGCGGTAGTTACGGAAGACATTCCGCCTTGGAGGATTGCGGCAGGCGTACCAGCAAAAGTGATTAAGAAACGTACTCCCCCCTCTCTATGAGGTGCTACTGCTTTCATCTGTAGGTGGTACCACGAACTTGTAAAGGCGTCTAAGATTGACCCAGTGTGGGAGGCTAGAAACACTAGAGAGTATTGCCCTTATTCGAAAAGGGCTGCTGAGCGTCAGAAAAAGTTCTTTCACAAGATAGCGGGGACGAAGAGAGAAGTCCATGAAAGCATCTCGTGCAATATCTCGTATCCTTGTGAGTGGAGGGGAATCAGGAAATACGTTCGCAGCTAGTACTCCGCTCTCCCAATACTGTTCAGGGTCAAGGTAGCCTTTCGCAATCGCCTCATCCCACATCGGAGCTCCTGGTGAAAGTCCGAGGATATTGAATTGGGCGAAATCAATGTCGCAATGTTTAGCGAAATCAGTGGTGATTTGCATCTCTCGGAAAGTCTCGCCCGGACCGCCGAGAATGAAGGATCCTACAATGATGTCTACACCTGCAGCACGGGCATTAGCTGCAGCCAGACGGTTTTGACGTGGTGATGTCTTCTTTTTGTAGAGATTGAGGATACGCTGAGTACCACTCTCCATTCCGAAGAATGCAAGGCGGCAGCCAGCACGAACCATCTCTTGAAACATCTCTCGTGAGGCTGAATCTACCCGCCCTTCGATTATCCAGTCCATTTCGATTCGGCGTTTACGGATAAGATGAGCTAGTTTAACTGCTCGACGTGGATTCACAGTGAAGCTATCATCTGCAAAGAGAAAGTGGTCATAGCCTTGACTCTGGAGAAGTTCCAGCTCATCAGCAATATTCTCAGGACTACGGGCACGCCATTGTCGATTACAAAGGATGTGACAACAACAGAAGGTGCATAAGAAAGGGCACCCTCGGCTCGAGACAACAGTTGTAAACTTCCCTCTTCTAAGGGCAATCTCGCCAATTTTGATATGATAGTCATGGGGCAGAAGTGTACGGTCAGGAATAGGCAGAGAGTCCAAATCCTTGATTAGCGGGCGGTCTTCAGTAGAAACTATACGACCTTCTCGATTTCGAAGAGTTACGCCTTTCACACGCTTAAGCTGTCGATAGCCATCGCGTTCAAGAGCGTTGACAACATCGATTATAGCTTCCTCGCCTTCACCTCTTACACAAAGGTCTACAAAGGGGTATTTTGCTAGGATTCGGTCACTGCAGAAAGTAGCGTGAACATTACCCATGACCGTATGAATATTTGGATTACTTCCCTTGGCTAGACGAGAGATCTCTGTTGCACGAAGGGCAGAGGAGGTAAGCGCGGAAATGCCTAGGAGTTCAGAATTTGATTGTATTACACGATCTGCCACTGCTCGATTAGTGAGTCCTTCTGCGGCTTGGTCGATTATTGTAACATCGTGACCTTCTTCAACAAGTCCTGCGGCAACATAGAGTAATCCAAGGGGGGGCATTCCACCACTGCTTTCATAGACATAGAGGTGCTTTCCAATAGGACTAGGAGCAGGGCTTACAAGTGTAATCTTCAATGAATCATCTCCCTTTCTGATGATGCTTGTGGAACTTCCAAAATCGACGCTTCTTCTTCCGTGATGGGATTTTTACTCTTGGAGGCGCGGAGTGACCATCGCCATTTACGGATTTTCTTTCGGACATACCCGAGAGCCACATGCATAGCGTCTCCAACTATCCGCTGCATGAATGGAGAAAAGCTGTGAGTTACGAATAATTTAGCGTTTTTCAAGACGAGTTCCATGCAGTTAAGATAGAGATCCCAATGCTCCGAACTCATATTTTCGATTCCGAAATTCTGGCGACGGCGGAATCCCCCAGCAGGCATGAATATGATAGGAATAATCACAGAGTTGGTTCTTTTAATATCGTCTACCAGCTCATTGGTTCGCTGAACATCATCGGGTGTTTCATCAGGTAGTCCCAGTATAATCGAGTAACATACAATCCATTGATGATCATGAAGTAACTGGGCTGCCGCACTTACAAGGTTGGGCCACTCCTTCACGCTAAAGGGTTTTACTTTGCCTGACATGTGACGACTCAATAACTTCGGACTGCCTGTCTCTATACCAACCTCAACTGTGCTGTAGTGGCGTCCTCCCAACTCCATATATTCAGCAATTGTACTTAGGAGCTTTGGGTCCTGCATGATCGAGGCTACTGAGAAAAAGTCAAAGCCAAAGCGTTTCCCCTTTGTTTCTTCCTTTACAGCCTTCAGCAAGCGAATCATTTTTCTCGGATTCGGTTTGAACGAGTCCGAGCCATAGCGCATCGCATCGTCGCTATGTAGGGAAACTTGAGGAACTCCCCCTTGCCGATTCAATCTTATCTCCTTTAGAATTACATCAATAGGGAAAGATCGAAAAGGAATTTGAGTTGGATAACAGAAGCGACATCCCCTACCGCAACCACGAGTAATCTCAACAATTCCGCAGCGACTGGGCGTGTGCAGAATGGGGACCTTTCTTGGTGGTAGAGCCTTGCCTCTTACACTCTTGGGGAGGGGTGTTCCTTCTGTTGCATTTCGGAAAAGTTTTGGAGCTATCGACTCGCCTTCCCATTCGACCAAACAATCGATACCAAGCGCCTCCTGAACACCACTGTCTGCAATCTGCCAAACGCCAGGCCCTCCAACTATAACTCTCAGCCCTCCTTTCTCCCGATAACGTCGAAGCGTTTTATCTCTAATTAACTTCTGAAAGTGGTGTGCTATATACGATCTAGAGTAAGGCAGTCCAAGCTTCTTCATTAGAAAGCTCACAACCTTAACACCATAGCCTAAACCTAGGGGGTCAAGACAGGTTATTCCAACCGCTTTTGTGTCAGGACCAATAGTTTTGTGAAGCTTCGTGGGATCAGCGACTATCACTTGCTCCCTTGTAAAACCGTCAGAGAGCAATGATGCTTCGATTTTACCAAGCCCAAGGTGGGTTTGGTGCATCCGGCCTTGGTCGTCACTTTTCAATGTGAAAATCGGTTGAATAAAGGGAGCAAAGAGAGGATGGTTAGGGAAAGCACTACTCAATCCCATCCCTTGGTTGCCCCGGTAGTCGCTCATTACTGCACGACTAGCAGTCAAGACGACTTCAAAGCCTTTCGTTGATACCATAGTGTCCTGTTTTTCTACTCTCTTTAGTAATAATCCTTCCCGTCCGTCAGTCTCACCTTTCAGAAATCACTTAAACGGTCGATAATATATGATGCGTGCATTCATGGATGTGGCGTCTTGACAGTTAGGGCTGCAATAACCTTTGATGTGGAGTCTGATTGCCCTAGTGTCGCTGATTCGTATTTAGGTATCAAGAAAGGCATCCCTCGAATACTCAGGCTTCTCCATGAAATGAACCTACAAGCTACCTTCTTTGTCACAGGGAGTGTTGCCCAGAAGTTTCCAAAGCTCATAAATGCCTTAGCTTCCCAACACGAAATTGCCTGCCATGGGCTAACTCACACTACTCTTGACGGGCAGTCACCAAGTCATATCTTGGAACTTTGTAGAGCAAAACGGCTTTTAGAGGAGATTGTAGGACGAACTGTAGAAGGGTTCCGTGCACCTCGGCTTCGCATCTCCTCTGCGTTATTCCCTGCCCTTGTGAAAGCTGGGTATCGTTATGATTCCTCTCAAGCTATGTGGCTACCACGTCACCGACATCTCCAGCTAGAATATACCAACATCGTTGAGTTTCCCCTTTTATTACCAAACGTTTTCCTTAGATTCCCGGGTGGTCTACGAATGTTCAAGACCTTCTCCTCACGAGGTAAACCACCTCTCACCCTTTATTTTCACCCTAGCGAAGCGGTACCGATGGTTCACCCGCTCAGGGCTGCTGGAATACGAGCTTCAGGGCTTCTAATGCGACCTGATCGTTGGGTAAACACTGGTGCTCCCTTCGTGAAAAGGTTAAGGAATTTGCTCCGATTCCTTCGAAGGCGGCGATTCTCTTTTGCACCACTTCGAGATTATTTGTGATGAACTTAATTAAGGTAAGCTGTTAAGTGGAGTGAGCATTCCAGTTCTTGGGTAGAACAATCTTCTCAAAAGGCGAGTATTGTGCGGGCGTCCATCCTCATTCCTACATTCAATGAGGAGTCGATAATAGGTGATGTTCTACAGAAGGCTAAGCAGCAAATAGTCAACTTTCCTTATGAGATAATAGTTGTAGATGGTGGAAGTACAGACCAGACCCGTGCCATTGCGGAGGCTCTTGATGTTTCAGTGTTGGTTTCCACGCAGAAAGGAAAAGTTGAGCAAATTAACTATGCAGCTCAGCAGGCGAAAGGTGAGATTTTCTGTCTTGTTGACGCAGATACGCTACTACCCAGTAATTATCTCGCCAGGGTCCACCGGTTTTTTGTTCGTCACCCTAAAGTTCTAGCATGTGGCACTCGGTACAAATATTTCGGAAGACGAATACGACAATGGAGGCTGGGTTCACGAACCTTCACGCTAACTAGCTATGAGCCGCTGTCTCTGATGATGACGATGTGGTACTTGCTCAGGGACCTGTTTAACTACCCAGAACTACCTGGCTGTAATATGTGTGTTCGCCGTGAAGCGTTCTTTGCAGTTGGGGGATTGCCTTTAGTTCCTCGGAACCTAGGAATAGATGCTGCCTTTAGCTACGAGTTGCTTCGACTAATCCGCAAACAGGGTTGGGGGCGCATCCGGTACCTCCTAAGCCCCACGGTACTCACTGCAGCTCGGCACCTTTCAATGGAACGATCAGCAAAACGGCTAAAACAAATCCAGAGATACCTTGACCATCAGGGGCTTACCGAAGGGTAGAATGAAATTCTGATTAGAGAAGTCACTTGGAGTGGCAAGAATAAAGGTATTTATCGTTCCTCTTCACAACAGGTAGCCAAGTTCACAGACAATCAAAAAAATAAGTGATTTTCTAATGCGTTTAGTTCGAAAACTAACTCAAAGCCTCATCATCGCTGCTATTCTCTGGTATCTCATCGTTATCTTCGGAATGTACTCCTTCGTTGAACCACAGATATTATTTCTCTACAACAACTTCTACAACTCTCTTGGTTTCTGGCCCTTCAACCCTCAGCTCATAATAGACTCGATATTTTCAGGTGCGCTCTTAAACGCCCTCCTAAACCCGGTTTTCTTCCTGACGTTCATTCTGCTGACTCTTCTGTTTATCGTGTTCTTCTGGCACTCATTCTACTTTGGCTATCTCTTTCTCTCCTCGATTGGAATCGGTAAAGCGCTCCCTGTCTACGAACCGACAGTCAGTATTTTACTGCCAGCTCTCAACGAAGAACGATACATCGGCGGAACCCTTGATGCCCTCCTTAGCTCCAAGTACCCTATGGACAAGCTAGAAATCTTGGTAATCGCTAGTGGCTCAACCGATAACACTGCTAAAATCGCCAAGGAGAAAGGCAAACGCGGACCTATCAAAGTGCTGACGAAAGCTCTCGAACGGAAAGGTAAACCCTCTGCACTCCGTTTGGGTTTATCTCAGGCGAAACATGAGGTAATATTCATTTGTGATGCTGAAACGCGGCTGGAACCAGACGCGCTCAGCCACCTGGTCAGACCTCTGCAGCTGGAAGGTGTTCTGGCGACGCAGGGGAGTACTCAGGTGGAAAATGCT
>JAEOSX010000108.1 GCA_016840135.1 Candidatus Hermodarchaeota archaeon | reverse complement strand
TAATAGTGATTTCTTGGGGGAGGGGATTGACCTCTCTAAGGGGTTTAGGTTGTCCCCAGACAAAGCTGAAAAACTGGGGGAGTATGGGTGGCTCTTTGAGGATCCGTGTTGTGATGGGTCCTGCAAAGATTCTGGCCTTTGGAAGGAAAGCTGGACAGCCTCCATAATGGTCCTCGTGGCCGTGACTCACAAAAACGCGCCGAATTCGTGGTGTGCCAGTGTAGGCGCGTAGTTCGTCGTAGGCGTTCATGCAACCCGCATCATAGAGGGTGTCACCTAGGTGGTAGGCGTACGCCCACATGATGGCGGCGTCACCCATTTTCGTCGCGGTCTTGATGCAGGTTACTGTGTCTTCAAAGACGTCTACTTCAAACATAGGAACATATCACTTAAACCGATAGAAGTAATCCGCACCTTAAATTCTCCCCTCAAACAACAAGGGTCAAAGACACTCTTCTCTGAAAAAGGCGAGATACTCTGGTCTGACTATCTGGATTATCTCCTTTCTCTTGCTACTGTTATCCTAGAACTCCTATTTTTCTTGATTTCAGAAGAATTCAGGTCTTTAACCAATTTTTGCACTGCTTGGTGCAAATCTTAGCCGTAGACAATGATTTCGAGCCAGATTTTGCACTTTCCAGCTAAGGCGTATTCATATCGCTCCCTGGCGTAGTTCAGCGTGACTACCAAACTCGGTGGTCAGGTGAAGAAAAATGGCTAAAACCAAAAGATATGATCTGGAAAGAGATTTGCTTAAAGGGAAGATGTTCCGCTACGCCCAAGCTTCCACTGGGGAACGAGCAGCCCTCCAGGGCGCCAATCCCAAACCAACCCCGAACCGGCGCTTTGCCTTCGCGTTAAAGACAAGCCGAAAAGAGCGCTATTAAGCTGACCTCCCAGAGGTGATTGAGGGACCCCTCTCGGGGCCAACGAGCCCTCTGGATGGGAACAGAAAGTGGCAGTCGGTAGCGGAATAGAACCCCACCCGGGTCTTCTGACGAATCCTGCCTTCGCCCCCACCCACCTAGGCGAATAGATCCCTTGGAGTATTCGCTTGCGATGGGAGGACGCGCGGAAGACCCGGCTCCCCTTTTTTTTCTCCTTCTTCCTCACCAGAAACTGCTGATTTAATCTGGTGTAGAGTGAAGTGGGTTATGAAATGATTTATCAGCTTGGGACTGTATTTGCATGTAGGGTTGGGTGCTTTGCGTGGATTTGGTTGATAAGCGGATACTTCTAGAGATGAGTACGAATTGCCGGATAAGTTATCAGGCTCTCGCCAAAAAATTCGGGCTCACGGTTAACGCTATCAAGAAACGAATAGACAAACTCCTCGAATTGGGCGTACTTAAACGGTGTTACATTTTCCTTAGCCTCGCCTTTCTTGGAGGAGAAGTAGCGCTAACAATATTGTCGACCGATGGGGTTCTCAAAACTCAAGAATTCATTGATAGAATCGGGGCCAATCCAATGGTGTTTGCAGCGAGCTACCTCTCGGATGGAAGAGTGCTCGTGTGGGCTGAATATATTGGTGCTAAGGGTCTTGATGAGTTGGGGAGATTTCTGAGAGGCGTCGATGGAGTAGCTGGAATCGACATGCACACGCTGATATACGAAAAAGGGGAAAGATGCGATTTCTCCCTAAGCGAGTTGAAGGTCTTACGGTGCCTCCGAGAGGATGCACGGATGTCCATTAGCGAGATTGCCCGGCAAAGCAAATTAACGCCAAAGCGTGTCCGTAAAATTTTAAGTAAATTCCTTGGTGATGGGGGAGCTACACCTGCTGCCATCACCTCAAGCCCTTCCCGGAGAGACGCGCGCACTCTATGTGCTTCTGTCCACTTCAGTATACAGTGGGATCTCAATGCGGGTGATGGGATTTGTTTTATCGTTCGCGTCGATTGGAATGCAGATAGGAAGTCCCGAGGCGAAATGGTGGAACAGCTCGAAGAGCGATTTCCCGTTAAGTTCTGGTATGCACTCGCGTCTGCCTCAAAGCCTGCCTTGTTCTGTGTATTCGTCACAAATCATATCCGAGAAGCAGAACCTCTAGTCCAGAAGATAAGCCTCATACCTGATGTTACCTCAGTTGAGCCGTTCTTTGGCTATCCCACTAACTACTATATCGGTACTTCTCTCCGAGATAAACTACTAGATGCTACGCTAGCAAAGGCAGGCCTCTAAGGAGGCTCCAATGTCTAGTAATCTGTTCTTCGCAAACTACTCGAAGTTATTTTTCTTTCTTATGTCTTCTTACAAGGTATGCCACAATAGCCATAGTCGGTCCAATAATGACCGCGTACCCTAGGATTGCGGCAGCGGCGCCTGCGGCTCCCGCTGTCGTGGGTCCCCAATCTGGGCCTACCAACATCATGACACACATTAGAATCCAGTCCACTTTCTACCACCTCTTCTAATCCTACTCTCTTACGGAGCAGGCATGACTATGAATGCGTTAAACACAAATCGGTATACTCCATACCCTATGAAGGCGAGTATCACAATGACTAACACAATGATTTGTGTTGTTTTCGACCAATTGTCCTGAGCATGTCGAACCATGAAACCGATGAAATAACCTAGACACACTATCCCTGCTAACTGTACTCCCCACGAGTAGGAGTCTGTCCATAGGAGATCATTGAAGCCAGGAAGGGCAAGAAAGACGTCTCCAAAATAAATCAGGAACGTCACAGCTGCAATTCCTAGTATTGCTATTACTAACGCCACTAGCTTCTTGCTAGAGCTGAGTTTCCAAAAGGGTGTAACTGACACGGGTAAAACCCTCCTTGCACCAATTATCTTGGTTTTTCTTTTTAAATGTTTAAACAATAATGAAACCAATACTCAATCCGAGCACACTGAGCTCTCCCATCTCGGAATCTTCGATTTTCTAAGCGCTCTCCTTCGGTGTTCCTGCAGTTGTATGTGCAAGAAGTATATATGTCCCTGCTCCAACCGCTTCAGCCATTCTCCCAATAATGGGTGCTTGCCATGAAGATTGGTGTCTTTCTCTGCACATGTGGGGATACCCTCACGCCCACCCTAGATTCTACCGCACTAGCCAGTTTTACTGAGACCCTCCCTAACGTCGTTCATGTAGATACGCGGTCTGACTGGTGTCAACCTGACGCTCTCAACCACTTGGCTGAGTCAATTTCATCAAAGCATCTAGACCGTGTTGTGATTGCCGCCTGCAGCCCCCAACTCTTTGGTCTCCGCTTCTTCAAAGCGGCATCAGTAGCTGGACTCACCGAAGGACAGGTGGTCTTTGCCAATATCCGTGAACACTGTGCCTGGGTCCACACAAATGACTCCACAGGCGCTACCGCCAAGGCGAAACGTCTTATCCGCGCTGCGGTCTTCCGGGCGGCAGCTCAGAGCCCAGTCCCCACCAAGACATTCCCGGTCACACAAGAGGTTCTTGTCTTAGGGGCAGGAGTTGCTGGAATACAGACGAGCTTGGATTTAGCCGATAAAGGCATTAAGGTTCACTTGGTGGAGAGAACACCAACGATTGGCGGACATATGGCAGTCCTGAACAAGACCTACCCGACCGATGACTGTGCCATCTGTATTCTTGGACCCAAGATGGCAGATGCCGCCACCCACCCCAATATCATCCTCTATCCCTACTCTGAATTAGAGGCGGCAGAGAACACGGGGAAGGATTGGACTATTACACTGCGTAGGAAGGCAACACTAATCGATTGGAGCAAATGCACAGGCTGCAATCTGTGTGCCGAGAAATGCCCCACAAAGGTCGAAGACGAATGGTCTTGGGGTATAGCGAAGCGTCGAGCTGCTTACATGCCTTTCTCTCAAAGCGTGCCAAGAAAATGCACGATAGACGCTGAGCACTGCAGGAAAATCACAGAGGACAAGTGCGGAGTCTGCGCTAAGATTTGCCCTGCAGAAGCGGTCGACTACGAGATGAAAGATGAGGAAGTCCAAGTCACTGTTGGAAGTGTTATCATCGCGACTGGGTTCCAGGAATTCGACCCATCAGTGGTGCCTGAACTACAGTACGGGAAGAACCCTGATGTTGTCACTCAGATGCAATATGTCCGGATGGTTGATAGTCAGGGTCCACTGGAGGGCAAGCTGGTTGCTCCATCTACAGGTGAGCAGCCCAAACATGTTGTTATGATTCAATGCGTTGGAAGCCGAGATGAACGATACAGCTGGCAATGCTCCGCTTACTGTTGCATGGCTGCTACAAAACATGCAATCCTCACAAAAGTTGAGGTCGACCATCACATCGATGTCACCATTCTAGCGCGCGACATACGTGCTGCGGGTAAGGGCTTTGAAGAGTATTATGTGAGGGCCCGAGACGAGTATGGTGTAAAGTATTTGTACCGCGGCGATAAAGTCGAGATTACCGAGAAGGATGGAAAGACCAAGATCAAATACACAGACCCTGAAGGGAAGCCGAAATCACTATCTGCAGATATAGTTGTGTTGTCCTGTGCGATGACACCGTCACTAGGCACCAAGGAACTAGCAAAGAAGTTTGGGCTGGAATTGGATGAGCATGGCTTCTTCGAGGCCCTAGACGAGAAGGTTGCTCTAGCCAGAACAGATGTAGCAGGAGTTTACATATGCGGTGCCTGCCATGGTCCAAAGGATATCCCCGAATCAGTGGAACAAGCCGGTGCTGCCGCGGAGGAAGCTGGAATATGGCTAGCCACACAATCGGTTGCAAAGCAGCTGGATGTCGCCGTCGTGACTAAGGATCTCTGTAACGGCTGCGGGTTATGCGTTGCTGCCTGTCCGTCACAAGCCATTTC
>JAEOSX010000009.1 GCA_016840135.1 Candidatus Hermodarchaeota archaeon | reverse complement strand
TTACTCCTATGCAATTATCTTGAGCAAAGACATCGGGAACCACTACGCTGTCGCCGGTATTCTCGCCTTTACCTTCTGCTTCCTACACATCGCTGGACCCCTGGTGGGGTTGCCACAGATCCAAAAAATCGCCGTCTATAGCCTGTTCCTATGGCCCTTATTCCTGAGCACCAAACTCTTCCAAGTCTTCAGGATAACACAAGGTCGAGTAAGATTACCTAGCCTCTCCATCAAACCCCTTCTCAAACCATTTCAACTTACCTGGATTCGACGATTCCCTTCCCCAATAGGTTGAGATAGACAAGTCGTGCTGGCTTGACATCTGCGGTTGTTATTGATCCCAAAGCAGTTCACTTTCAATGTCTCTCTTTCTAATGGTGTGGTTCTTACTCTGCTGTGACTTTGTAGCTTCCGCAACAACTACCACAGGTGGCACAGCTTGCGCAACAGGCGATGGGTATGACGACGATGGCGAGAAGGATGACAAATACCCACCATAGGACAATAGCTATTGCAATCACTATGATGATTACTATGGTTATTATTAGGGCTTTTACCCACGTTTCCAAAGAATCGACCTCCTTCCAGGGGATGTTTAGTCTCTGAGGGGTGTTACTAAAAAGGGTATCTACTTGGGGTTCAGTGGGATTTCTGTTACACAATCTTCTAGTGCTTATTTCCGGTTTTTCGGTGGAGGTACACAGCTAGGACGAGGACCACTGCAACTACAATCACTGCCATAGGTAGTATTACGAGTTCGAGGGGAATCCCGGGCGGTATACCGTCTGGCGTGGTTGGAGGTGGAATGTCTATGGTGTTGCTGATCACTATGTTGTCGATGGCGGTATCTAGTTCTGCTTGTATGACGAAATAGTTGGAGGAGTCATAGGTCGTGTCGATGAACTGCATGGCTAGTGTTCCGTTTATCCAGACGTAGAACTGGCCAACAGCGTCTCGGGTTATATCGAAGTGGTGCCAGCCCAGTATCGTTGGAGGCGTGTAGTTCCCAAGACGAGTAGGCACAAAATTCCAGTGTCGGAAAAAGTAGATTTGCTCCATACGTCCAGATATGGTGATGTCATAGCTGTAATACTCAATGAGGGGCCCCCCTATTTCGACGGAGATGAATTGGACCCCAATCCCCAGGTATCCACAATAGACATCGAAACTCCATGTACCCGTGGCAACATTGCTGGAATGGTACCCGCGGCTCGACATCCCAATGTTGCCCCGCATGGTATCATCGTCTGCCGAGAATTCCCCAGTATCTACTGTCCAACCGTCTAGGATTCCGTCGTTGAAGTTGTCTGACCAGACTGTTGCTGCACGGCAGGGTGGTGGTTGGATGGTGAGACACCAGAGGAAAACTCCCACTACGAGTGTTAGAGTGACTCGTTTACCCAGTTGCACCACACTGACCTCCACCAAGGCCTACTAGCCTCTTCTAATGAAGGTATCGATTCAGGCATGCAGTATCTGACTCACCCAAATCAATTCTCGGCCTGGAGTTTTTCCACTATCTGATGGTGTTACACTTTTCTTATAGACACTCAGCAAGCAAAGCGTCTTCGAGACGCATAGAGTGGGTTCCTCTTACTGTAGATGCAATCTTTGTGTCTTATCAGAGATTTGATTCCTCTCTACGATATCAGGAGTGTTTCCAGAACACCAGCTACAGGGAGGAAAAAGGGTCCACCGGGGAGAGACCCTAAGAGGGCAGCAAAGACAAAGATCCACAAGAGGACTGCAACTACACTAATAATTATGATGATTACTGTGACTATTATCAGGATTTTTACCCACGTTTCCATCGAAAATACTTCCTTCCAAGGGGTTGGTGTTCTCTAGATGGTGTTTCCTAAAAAGAGTTTTGGCTCTAGCTCAGTAGGAAGTTGTCACACAATCGTCTAAGGCTTGCTAGCAGTTTCTTCCAATTTCTCTTCTGGGATTTCAGGATGAGTTGTTGGGATGTCTTCGTGGGGTTGTTGGGTTGCCTTGGCTGCTTCCTTTTCTCTTGAGATTTCTTCGATGATTGTCTTGTCCTTTGGGATGGGGTAGCTGAAGCCCTTGCGGATGAGGAGTGCCCCTGTCAGTCCGATGAGGGCGCAGATGCCGAAGGTTAGGGGGAATCCGAAGAGGGGAATCAGCTGACTATTCAGGAAGATGACGGGGAGGGCGAAGAGCATGGCGATGGTTGGGCGGAGAGAATACATGCAGTTCCGGATGCGGTTGGGGAAGACATCAATCATAACACGCTGGTTGAGAATCCCGGACACTCGACCGATGGCATCAGTCACCACGAACAGAACGTAGATTAGGAATATGGGTACAACCGAGGAGAAGGGTAGGGTGAGGATTGGGACAGCGGTGAAGGGGAGGAAGACGGTGATAAAGGGAGCAGCTGCTATGTATGTGGGGAACGCGAAGGTGATGAGGACGAGACCAAAGAAGAAGCCGATGCTGCCGAAGTAGATGAGGCTGAAGCGGGGAATCCACTTGACCGGGTCAAAGCGTTTCGACCATTGACCACTTCGTTCTGCTGCTACTACCATAGGTGCGAACATGGATGTGCGGAAGGCGGCAACCGCGATATCAGACATTAGGTATCCGAAGTAGAGGGGGAATAGGAGGATGTTCCACCAGGTTATCCCTACTGCCCACATGAACATCTGTCCAATGAAGGTGAAGGTGACAAAGCGGGAGGAACCGACAAACTTGAGTCCATCCTTGAGTAGGCCTCCGTATTCTCTGAGGGAGGGGCGTTTCTTGGTTTCCTGACGTGCACCTGGCAGGTCCTTGATTAAGAGTAGTGCCATGATGGCAAGACCGATGAAGAGGACTGACTGGACCTGGAAAATCAGTGCGCGGCTGTATAGGAGGGCGATGAAGCTCCCAGGGATTAGGATGAGGGTGGAGACTAGCTGGAAGGTCATTCCCCGGCGGGCAGAGAACACGCCGAATTGTTTTCGGTCCTTGTCTTGGGGCATGGCAATCCGGTAATTATTATCGAACCAGCTTTCAATTGCTCCACTTTCTTGGGAGGCCCCGAGGCCCATTAGAATGTAAATAAGAAGGAAGATATGGAATGGGGTTGTTGGTGTGACAGTGGAGGTTAGCCAGAAGCTTAGGCTGTAGCATACCAGAGCTGAGGCGACGATCCATCGTTGTCCTAGCCAGTCTCCTATGCCGCCGGTGGGGAAGTCGAGGAGGGTCTGTATAGCTAGTCTGACCATAACGAGGACGCCTACGAGGGAGAGGCCTAGGAGGATGTTTCCGCCGCCGAGGGCTTCTGCGATGTAAATCATCCAGAAGGTGGTGGATATCTGGAAGGCTATGCTCCAGACTGACCCTATAGTTAGTACTACGGCTGCTATGCGGATAACGTTGGGGGAGGGGTCCTTGAATCCTAGTAAGCGACCGAACAAGCTCATCTGTTTTTCCGCCTTGGTTTTAGACCGATGGCTTCTCCGTTGGGGTGTGTGCTAGAGGTTGGGTTGTTTGGGAGAAAACCAGTTTCTTACTCTCAGTGAGTGAGATGGCTTTCTACTCTTATGATAAAAGCCTTTCCTTTGAGGGTAATGAGATTTTAAGGGATGAGAAAATCCCATGCCGATTTCACAGAACTTACCACTCTTCTGATGATCACAGGCTAGCCAGCTAGAAGAGTTGCTTCCAGAATACCAATCAGGACCTTAAGTTCAGTGAGTTCTGTTGCCCTTATCTTCGAAAAGTACCGGCAGTATTGACTGGACTGATACCTGTGGGGGTGAAGGGGAGCATC
>JAEOSX010000107.1 GCA_016840135.1 Candidatus Hermodarchaeota archaeon | reverse complement strand
TATTCGCGCGAGGAAGCGTGTGAGTTTGCTTCCAGGAATATTTAGGCTACGAATTCTCACGTCCCCCGATGATACTGTTGCTGCGTGTACTTTTATCAGCACTTCATTGTCCTTGGGAACTGGTTTTTCCACATCTTGGACCTGTACAACTTCAGGAGGTCCATATTTTGTGCATATAGCTGCTTTCATTTAGACACCTTCGATTGACTATGTCAGGATAGTCTGAAGTAGTGGTGTTAAGAAATCTTTAAACAGATTTTGCATTGGGGGAAATTCCACAAAAAAAGTGAGTTATTCTTCGATAGTTTTGTAGCACGAGGATATGAGGATTACACGCAAGTCTACACCTGTACAGTATGGTGCAGTCTTTAACTAAGAGGAAGTTTGGTCGATGGCCAGACACAGGTGATTCATTTCCTTGTTTAGGGGGACCAGAAGTAGAACTGCTTGTGGTAGACTTCCTTGAACCCGTAGCGCTGGTAGAGTTTCCTTGCTGGCTCGTTGTTAATGGACATGTCTAGCCCAGCAATATTGATGCCGCTATCCTTTATTGCCCTGAGAGCCGTGACGAGAAGATAGCCGCCCAGCCCCTGTCCTCTGGCTTTGGGTACAATCCCGATTGGCCCTATATCTGCTTCTTCAGTCTTCTTCCTCTAGTCTAAGGATTTCAACTCTCAGGTCGAGGACTGGTCTGGATTACCTTTTTCGGGCGATAAGGGTCAGCCACATGGGTAAGCCTGCACGGTGATTCTCTTGCCAGTTGGTGGCATTGACGGCATTGACTGTGCCAATGTTGGGGCCTTGTCGATTCTGCCAGAAGGCAGCGTCAACCTCTGCATCCTCCTGTATGTAGAGGAGTTGCAGACCACTTTTCATCAACGCCTTCAATAGATGACTGAGTGTCCAGTGGAAGTTATACACCGACCACACAGCCTCTCGCTGGTCAGAGGGGATTTCGCTGGGCTGGGTATAGGTTTCACCACTCTCAGGATGGTAATAGCGTTCGATGGGTCCGGTGTGCGTATAAGGCTTGACCATCAGGAAGGTTTCCGGATGGTTTGACCAAGGTCGCTGGAAGGGGTGAATGTCATAGGACATGAACACACCCCCAGGTTGGAGGATGCGCTGAACCTGCCCATAGTATTTCTCTGGTGTGGCAATCCAGACCATCACCCCATTGGTGCTACAGACGAAATCAAAGGTGTTAGATTCGATGGAGTCCAACTCGGTGATATCCGCTTGAAGGAATTCGATGTCGAGACCGAGTTCGGTAGCTCGTTCAGCAGCGATCTGCAGCTGTTGCTCTGAAAAATCCACGGAGGTCACCTGTGCACCCATTCCGGCGAGGGCAAAGACCGCGTAGTTGTCACCGCTGCCGAGGACACAGACCTTTCTCTCAGTGAGTGCTCCTACGAATCGGTCGATGAGTTCTAGGGAGTTCCGCTCCAGTCCCACCGTAGGGTCAGTGACACATCTTCGCCAGTCATCCTCTCGCCGGGTCTTCCATCGCGTTGCGTGACGTTCCCACATCCGTCTGTTCGCTTCGTGAATATCAACCATAACAAACCTCATTCTCTTACTACTGTTTCTAGCTTTCGCCTAGGGCGACCAGTAATAGAACTGCTTATGGTGGACCTCTTTGAATCCGTAACGTTGGTAGAGTCGTCTTGCTGGGTGATTGGCTATGGACATATCAAGGGATACGGTGCTGATGCCACTTTCCTTGATTTTCCGTAGCGCTGTGACCAGCAGATAGCTCCCCAGTCCCTTCCCTCTGGCTTCGGGGATCACCCCGATTGGTCCTATCTCTACTTCTTCGCCCTCTTTTTTAGTGATGACAAAGCCAGTAATCTTGCCTGCTTCCTCAAGAACAAGGGAGGCTTCCTCGATGAGGGGTTTGGACTTGTCGAAGAAGTGCTCTAGGGTCACCCTTTGTTCGTCACGGCTTGAGGAGAGAAACAAGTCGTCACTGCTGTTCTCGAATACCTGGAACCCTGGGACTTCTAGCTGTTCGAAAGAGAATTCCGAGAATCGTCTTAGAGTGCAATTCCGGGGTAGGTCGAGTTCAGGCAGTTCAGTTGTTTTAAGGTCGGTTTTCATGTGAGCTTCTTCTGCTGCAAACTTGAATCCACACTTCTGATACCAACCAACAAACGGTTCAGAGAAATCTCTGTGGGTCTTTGTTGGGAATACGAGTTCTATCTCCAACCGGGTATCCCCATATTCTCCGATTTTGCGCTTTTCTGCTTCAATTATGGCTAACGCAATCTCCGCGGGTTCCCGTGTTGGGTCTACTAGGGGGAAGAATCCACTGATAAAGGTCATGAGGGGGAAGGCGATGTAGTCATAGGTCCACCCAACGATGGCTCCCTGTTCGTCTTGGGCGATGAGAATCTGGAAGTCCTTGTTTGCGGAGAGTTTCTCGATACTCGCTACTGTCTCCTCGAAGCTTCTACCCGTTTCCAGGGGGGTGCCTTTTCTTGCAGCCAGGGTCAGCCTTGCAAGGGCTTTACACTCATCTCGGCTCAGTGGTTTGGTTTCGACTTTCATCATCGGTTCACGGACCGTTTCAAGGCTGTTCAGGGTTAGAAGTCTTTCTCCTCTTGAGAAATGTTAGGAGTAGTAGTACTGCCCCTATAGATAGCATGGTGAGTGGTATTACCCAGAGCCATATGTGGCTGGGCGTCGTTGCTGGGTAGCCGTAGGTACCAGTGTCTTGATAGTCAATGATAATGAGCTCGCGGTCTTGATCGGCTAGGTAGGTGTAGACCCCGTCATGGTATACGTCGTGGGGGGCAGCGTTGGTATACTCGGCGATGAGCGTGGGGGTTGCGGGGTCTGTGACGTCGAGGAGCTTGGCACCCTCCTGTAAATCAGCTAGGGCAAGGTGTTCACCGTCTCCGAACACGCCATAGATTTCGCCCACATCGTAGTACCAGCTTAGGTGTGTGGGGTCGTCAGGGGTTGAGATGTTGAGAATCCTTACACCTGCACTGTGGCACCCTAGATAGAGGGTGTCTTCATGGACGCTGATATCCCAGGCACCGTAGGTGTTGATTACGGCTCTGATAACTACAGGAGACGCTGGATCGCTGACATCAACGACCACAAGCCCCGTACTGGAATCAGCGATATAAGCGATGTCTCCCACTACGAAGACATCAAAAGAAAACGATCCCACCGTGAGACTGCTCAGTTCGGATGGAGTTGATGGGTTACTGATATCGATGATTTGTAGCACCCCATTCAGCTTGACATTGTAGACGTGGTTTCCAGAGACGAAGAGGTCTTCGATATGCCCCACGGATGTATGGGTTTCGAGGATTACGGGATTCAGGGGGTTGCTGATGTCGACGATGTATAATCCTGCGGATTCGCCTCCCGCATACAGCGTGTCGTCGACGATTTTCACGCCAAATGCGCCATCGGGGACGAGAATTTGGGCCACCCGAATGGGATTGTGACGGTTGTGGATGTCAATGACAGCTACCCCATCATTGTTTGAAACGTAGGCATAGTTATCATGGATTGCGAGGTCGTAGCCTACTGACCGTCCGGGAACGATGATGGCAGGATTGACCATCGTATTCACCAAGAGCGCTGAGAGAACACCTAGTACAATCAGTGTGCCAGCTAGAATACTGGTCTTTGAAAGCATCGTGAATCGTGCAGCCTTCCAGGACCTTACTAAAAAGACGACTGTTTGCGGCATAACAAGTGTAAGAGAGGTACTGGAACCTCACCTTGGAAACATCTTGGTACCAACCTAGCTATGGTAGTTCTACCGCTGTAGAGTTGGAATCATTGTTTGCGGTGGATGAGGATTGCCGCCGTGAGGGTGAGGGCTAGGGTGATGAGAATGGATTCGACGGGGAAGCCGGGGATGAAGTACATCCCAGGTGTGCCGATGTTGAAGCTGAGGGTGATACTGTCTTGCATTTCCCCATCATAATACAAGCTGAGGTGGAGATCCGCACCGCCGGACCGTGTCCCTGTGACAGTCACTAAGATGGTGGTGGCTTCGCTGGGGGCTAGTGTCACTTCGGTGTCTGAGATTGAATATTCGATGTTCCCTATGAAGGCGAGCGGCATGGTCACACTCGTTTGAATGGTTGCGGTTTCGCTTGTGTCTCCAGTATTGTTGATTTCGACATTGATGTGTACGGTTTCTAAATAATCGATCTCGTATCCCGTGGTTTCTGTGATAAATTGGTAATTGGGCGTTGCCGAGACTGACCTTGCCAGCCAGAGGAGCGCCAGTGAAATGAGTAACAAGGTTAGGATGACATGTTTCTTCCGCATAATTCCCGCCAGCCTACCAAAGACTTCACGGATAAAAAATGTTCTTATGTTGACCTGGGCTGCCCTTGAATTCTTAGCCCCTTGCCTTAGGTTACAACTGGTGTTGCTTTGGTGTCGAAGGGATTCATCCTGACAGCCAGTGAGAAGAGGTAGGGGTAATCCTTTCTCAGGTGATCGATGTATAGGAGCCATTCGCTGAGCAGGTGTGTGTAAGCACGATAGATATCGCCGGCTAGGTGCTTGCGGTCGCTTTCGGGTAGGCTCATCGTTTCTTTGCGGTTGACCAGTTCCTCGGTGAGGTGGAACACCGCCCAGAGGAGGTTGGTGAAGGTCTCGTGTTCTAGCAGATTCGGGTTTTCCAGGAGCCGGAGGAGGAAGTCCCGCTTCTGCGTCAGGAGGTCTCTTAGTGGGCTCATGTCCCCATGTTGGCACTCGATTCGCATTTTTCCATCAGCAACAGATTTTCGGATGCTGTCGGCTTGCTGTTTATCCCATTCGCCTATTGTTGCAAACATGCGTTCCAGTTCTTCATCGCCAGTGCAGTAATCAGCCAACGCTTTCACAAGTGGGGTTCCGACCTCACTGAAGAAGGCACCAATCACCATGTTGAGCTTTTTCATTTTTTCTGATTTCTCTCGTCGAGCTAGCATCCCGTCGAGAACGAGGGTAACCAGCAACACAGAAACTGGTAGGAAGGCAATTTGGATAACCAAGTTATCGAGAATGTACGGTGCATCGTAGAAGATGAAGTAGTGGAGGACGTAGAGGGCTGCTGAAAGGGCGATTAGTAGTGCTCCAAACCGTATGAACCAGCTGGCTTTCCGCATAAAATCACCGTCGATGGCAACAGAGGACACACTCCTTTTCTTCTTTCTGGTTCACAGTTGAGTCTATTTGCTGGTACGGAGGGTGGTAAAGGTTTGGGCGATGATGGGTCGCCATTTCCGGTAGAGGGTGAGGCGTTGTTTTGCAGCGTTGATGAATTTGGTGATGGCGGGGGATTGAATGATAGCGTTGAGGGGGAGGGCTTTGGTGAGGAGGAGCCGGGCGGTGTCGATGACTGAATCTGTCACGATGAGCGTTTCTTCAGCAGCTTGGAGGGCAGAGGTAAGTTTTGTGGGGGAGAGGGAGGGTGGGAGGAGCTTGTCGGTGGGTGTTGTGCGGTTGATGTGGTGGTGGGTAATCCATTGCTGAACCGGAGTAGTATCTGAGAGAATCGGGCGCAGCAGAATGAGGGTGTGTTGGTTCAGTCGGTTAAGAGCTTCGTGATACTGTTCGATAAACTCTCGCAGGTGTTCTGCTTGGTTGATGAGGTTCTGGTGGCTTTCTCGGCTAGCCTGCATTTGCTTGTCTGTAAAGTTTAAGACCGTTTCAAGCCCCACGAAAACAGGTATAGTGGCAACCAAGGAGGCGATTTGGTCGAGGTAACGCCCAAAGGATATTATCATCTCTTCTGGGGATTTAACGGTTCGACCGGCTTCTAGGAGCGCCTGGAGGGGAGTGGAGTAGTCGCCGATGTCCACAGAGATCCAAGCTAAGCCAATTTCTAAGACCTTCTCAAAGTAAGGACCACCGAACTGCCTGATTAGCTCGAAAAGTCGAGGTCCTTTACCGATGAGTGTTGTTGAATCCTTGAGGACGAGAACTGCTTCCCGCTGAAGGCCGGCGAGGACGCTGTCGATGTAGCTCCTTTCGAAGGTTTTGGTTTTGAAGACTGTGACGCTACCAAGTTCCCGTTTCCGGATTTGGACGGCTTCCTCCTGGGTGGCGCCAAGGCTGGCAGCTATGGTGTAGAAGTGGTCAGTCCAAAGACTCACCAGCCTTAGGTACCATTCGATGTAGCCGAGGGCTTCACTAAGTCTGTTAATCCAGTCTCTATCTATGTATTTGAAGGCGTTTGGCTGTGGGAGTAGGGTGTCAACTTGGTCCACTGGGTAGAGCCCTGAATCAACCTGATGGAGTTCAAGGATGAATGTCCGTAGTGTGTCCAGATGGACGATGAGGTTCTCCCGCAACAAGCCCATAAATACATAATATGTAGTTCTAGAAGATATAGCCCTTTCGGGTGGAAGGCTGAACGTTTTTTCATTATTCACTTATTGCCTGCTGGAATAGCTCCCTTAGGGCGGCTACATAACCAGAGCAGTAGGTTTCGGTTCTTCCCTTAACATCGATGGCTGCCCTTAATGCCTCCACTTCTTCTTCTACTGTGATTATTTTTTCTATTGTGGAGAGGTCTATCTTTCCCTTTGCTACTGCTTTGATGGCGTCTTCGTATCCTTTTACGTACTCTTTTTGTATCTCGCCTTTAAGTCGCTCAAGTGCCTTCTCTCGTTGACCATCATTGCCCATTCTATATCACCGTTCGAAACCCTATGGGTATTTCGAGACTATATGGGTTTTCCTTTCCAGAATTTGTGTTTCTGTAAGTATTTGCTCAAGTAGACCATACCCAGCATCACAGGTACCTCCCAGAAGAGGCCCATAGTTGTGCCAAGGGCTGCTATGGATCCAACTCCAAAGATCCCGACTGCTGTTGCAATGGCAATCTCGAAGTGGCTTGATGAACCGATTATCACTGTTATCACGCCTTCTCGGTAGGCAAGGTTCGCTATGCGTGTGACTAGAAGATTGTAGGTTAGGACTATGGCAAATCCTATCAGGAGCGGGATTGACACAAGAACTAGGAGGTCAGGATTCCCTAGCATTACCAGCCCGTTAAAGGAGAAAAGCAATACTAGTGTTGTTAGGAGAGCTATTAGTGCCAAATTCCCAACAGCTGGACGATACTTGTTTTCAAACCAGCTCTTGCCTTTCCAATTGACAAGTGATTTCCTCGTAATGATACCAAGTAAGAGAGGGATTCCAATAAAAACAAGCACTGAAACGAATAATGCCCAACGGTCGATCGGTATCGCTGAGATGCCTGTGAGAAGTGCCACGATGGGTGCATAAAGCACGATTATTGTGGCAGTGTTGAGACTCGTATTGACGACATTTTGTTCTTGGTTTCCCTTCGCCAGGTAACCCCATACCAGGACCATGGCGGTGCAGGGACTTGAGGACAGCAGGATTATCGCAACAATGAGCTGCGGGTAACCAACTAGAAACAGGTTCGCTAGAAACAGCCCAACAATGGGTGCAATCAACCAGTTTGAGATTAATGTGAGGATGATGGGTTTAGGGTTTTGTCCGAGTTTCTTTAACTCAGAGCCCTGGATGTTGAGCATTGCAGGGTACATCATAAGAAATAGACATATCCC
>JAEOSX010000106.1 GCA_016840135.1 Candidatus Hermodarchaeota archaeon | reverse complement strand
GGGCCAAAGAGCTAGCTCAAAAGGTTCGTTAAAAGGTTTAGTGGAAAACGCATCACTTTTAGCTTAGACGCCCACCGTTCGAAGTATGTTCAGTCTAGGAAAAGGTGATTCACCGCCTCGAGTTCCAGGGTGGCGGTTAAAAGATTTCCCGGATTTACCCGATTGCGTACAAATAGACAAGGATGTTAAGGTGTTAAAGACCCAGAGGGGGATTGAATTTGTTAGAACGCCCGATGAGCAATTCCAAGGGCTTTCTAATTTTGATTACGAGCCCCACTATGCAGTTATCGATGACTTGCGTATGCACTATATCGACGAGGGACCACGAGACGGAGAATTAGTACTCCTGCTTCATGGGCAGCCCACCTGGGCCTACCTGTACCGAAAGATGATTCCTCCCATCGTAGAAGCGGGTTACCGTGTGATTGCCGTGGACCATATCGGGATGGGACGGTCCGACAAACCCATCGACATCGGGGTACACACCTTTGAGCAGCATGTAGAGTGGCACAAGCAATTCATTGCATCCTTGGGCTTGACGGGGATAACGCTGTTCTGTCAGGATTGGGGGAGCTTGATGGGGCTCAGGGTTGCGGGGGATCTGCCTGAGCTTTTTGCACGTATCGTGGTCGCTAACGGTACGTTACCAGTCCTCCGTGAAGGCGGGAATCCCTTCAGGATCCCGAACCCAGTCAAGATTGATTGTAGCCTGGGCTCATTTGAAGAATTCGTTGGGCAACGGCGAACCCAGACTCCTCCAAAAGATGCAGCAATTGCCCTGCTGGCGTGGGCGCAGTTCTTCCAGACATGGATCCGCTATTCACTCACCGCCCCAGATTTCACACCGAGCCAAGTGGTCCAGGTAGCATCATACATCGACTTGCCCCCCGAAGAGCTAGCTGGGTATGATGTGCCGTTTCCTAGTTTCATCTACAAGGCGGCGGTGCGAAGCTTTCCTTCCATGGTTGCAGCTATTGAACAGAATAACGTTCCCGCGTGGGAGAATCTGGGCAAGTTCACTCGACCTTTTCTCTTTCTGGGAGGAGAATTAGACCTCAATATGGGACGAAGGGAGAACCAAGAGCGTTTGACAAAACATATTCCTGGGGCGAAAGGGCAACCTCACGAACGGTACCCACACGCAGCCCATTTCATCCAAGAGGATGAAGGCAAACGCCTTGGCGAAAAGGTGGCAGAATTCATCGCGGCTACACCACAAACAGGATAAAGACAAAACAGAATTTGGTTGATATGAACCTGTTTCAGATTCTAGCCATTTGTGGGATGACAAGTCCCATCCTGTACACGTTATTGTGGATTCTTGGTGGCTTTCTACGTTCTGATTACAGCCATGTCCGAGATGACGTAAGCTCACTGATGGCGGTGGGCGCTCCACGAAGAAGGCTGTTTAGCGCCTTCATTATCGCATCCAGCTCCTTGCTCTTCGTCTTCTATCTGGGGCTACACGGGGGAATCAACGGTGGACTGTGGCCCATCGTGGGTCCCGTCTTTTTCATCACAGCTGGGTTTTTGGGTGTACTCGTTGCTCTTCTCTTCCCACTCGATGAGGACGGCGAAATCAGAACCCTGCGGGGGAAGATGCATCTCATCCTTATCGTGCTATCAGGATTGCTGACCGTAGTTGGGATGGTGGTCCTCTGGTTGGACCTACCGCTGGTATCTGGCTGGGGTGATTTCGCCTTGTTTTCCCTCATTTCCGCAGTCGTTTCGTTGCCCCTCATGGTTGTATCCGGTATCTTTGGTCAAGGCAAGTACCGGGGCCTTGTTGAGAGAGTCATGGTCAGCTACTTCCAGATATACTACTTTGCCCTAGCCCTCATGGTGTTCCTGATGAACTAACCAACCCTCGAGTCACTTTGCTCTTTCCAGCCTTTCAATCTCTGACAAAATCAGGTTTCTACAATCAGGATCAGCGGCTTCCAAACGCTCCCTGAGTAGGGGAGTGGCAAATTCCTCGATGAAAGAGGTCACCGTGTAGAGGGTGAGGTCCCGTTCGTCGTGGAGGTAGCTAGCAGGGAACCGCTCCCGGAATGTCGTCCAGAATTCTACCAACGCTGAGAAAGGGCAGTTGATGTCAAGGTTTGAGCCGCCCCAGATAGGGGAGTAGCCATCGAAGAGGGTGAAGGCGATGATGATGTAGTGGTCCTTAGTTCCCCACCGCCATCGCCACGCATACCAGTCCTTCTCTCCGCTCTGTAGGACTTCCACCTTGTCGAGGGAGGATAGGAACTGGACCATTTCAGGAGCGCTGTACTCCACCAGATCGAATAGGCTCAAGCTGGTATCGGGTAAATCCTCTTCCTTTTCTGTCCCAGGAACTAAGGCGAAATGCCGACTTTGGAGAATCTGCGGTTGTTGGCTGATTTCTCCCATTTTTTACCACTAAGCCCTACTGTATGAGTTACGTTTTATCTCTTGCCTGTATGGTACTTCGGAGCTGCTGGAATACAGAACTGGAGCCTTCCTAGAAAAACGAGATGAGACCTCTCCTCAGGATAATCAGCTGGATTAGATTTTCCCTTTCACAGCGCCCCCGTGATAGCGCACGTGGTGGACTTCCCATCCCTTATAATGTATCTTCTCAATTCCCTGAAACCGGTTGATGCCCCCCTCGCTCCTGTCAGTGTATCTGAAATGACCCTCCGTGAACTCACTTGGTCCTCGGAAAGGTCTGTCTTCCTTTACAAGCATCATGGCTTTGCGCAGGAACTCGAATATCTGCTCATCTGTGACCTCTCCTGACTTTGACCAGCCATAATAGTTCATGATCCAGATAATTTCGCCGTCTTTCCAGACAACTGTCTCACCTGCAAAAGGATTGAACCCAAAATACCTGTCCCTGAACCTGAATTCTCCCTCTTCATAAACAAACTCCTTGCTGCCATCATCCAGGACCTTGCCTTCGCTTCCACTTGCATAAGCGCTTTTATTTGCCTTGACCAAGAATTCATTCAGTTGCATAGTCTATTTTTACCAGCTTTTGTTTTAAATTAATATTTGGCTGCCTAGATTCGAACCCGGGTCACAAGCTGTTTCCATCTTTTTGGTTAAGCTTTTTGCCGCGTGTTTTGTTCTGAGTGGTTTGAGAGAATGGGCGGGAAGGGCGTTAGACGGCTTCTCGTGATTCCACCAATCCCTAGTTAATCCCTTATTCCGTTTCGAAGTGAGTGCCACATTGTTTGCATTTCCTACGGGCCCGTCGGCGTCGGATTTCCATTGTATGATGACAGCTTGGGCAAGCCACAGTTCTTACTGCGCTAGGGCCCGTGGTTTTCGTTGAGCCAGCACCTCGTCGATAGCCTGCACGAACACCATCTGCTCCTGAAGTGGGTCTCTCACCCATCTCGCCATCTCCGAAACGAACAGCACCACCCTCTCTGTCAAGCGTAAACTTCCGTTTCGGCTGCCGTGAAGTGCGTGATGCTTTTGCCGTTGCCCTACCAGTGATTTTGTGTCGGCAATGGGGACAGGTCTGTGCATCGGATTCGATGGCTGCACTGCAACCCGGACATTCACGGTCTGGCATAATGATCCTCCTCAGCATTGTCTATACGGCAATCTTGACACATTAATGTTCTCGAAGGTTAACCAGAAGGAATAGGTGATCTGGCAACAGCAGGTACAGCTTCACCTTTCTCGGTGGTAACCTCAAAACCTAAGGTTATATAGGATGAGCATCCCAAAGGCGGGACAAGAAATTGGGGAGTCCTTGAGTGCGGAAATGCTTCGAGCGTGAAACCACTTCTATCTACTAAGGGACGACTATCAGGAACTGAATGTCAATCACCACCGGTAACTCAAGTAGGCTCCTATGGAGGATTGATAATTTGCGCAATACAGAACGTGTACTCTTCTTCTCCTTACTTGTTTTTGTAATGATTACCCCTGCCTTGACCAGTGCCCATGTAGGGCAGCGTCATCCGGACTCTAATCTCTTCCTTGTCCGGTCTCCCCATCTAGGAACCTCCGACGGCCTGAGTAAACTTGGAAGCGTGGTCACCACTGAAGGACTCCGCGGAGAATCCTTCCCGCCCCCACCCCATCTGTACCCGAATAGACAACTCACCAACAATAACTATAATGACTATCTACCAAGGATCCATAACGGCCAAGTCACCTGGTACGGATTCGACGGTGTTGACTACGAGATCTTTTTCTGGGATGGGGTGTCGATTACCCAAATCACCAGTAACAGCAACAATGAGCAGGACCCACAAATCCACAACGGTCAGATCACCTGGCATGGCTGGTTTGGAGCCGACTTGGAGGTCCTCTTCTGGAATGGCACCCATACCATCCAACTCACGAACAACAACGTCGATGATCTAAATCCCCAAATCCACAATGGGCAGATCGTCTGGCAGAAATATGACGGCAGCGATATGGAGATCCTTTACTATAATGGTTCTGCCACCACCCAAATCACCAACAATGGTTACTTTGACATTTCGCCACAGATCCATAATGGGCAGATTACCTGGGCAGGTCAAGTTGGTGGTTTCAGTAGCGACTATGAGATATTCTTGTGGAACGGCAGCCACACCATCCAACTCACTGACAATTCATACGATGACCTGTATCCACAGATCCACAATGCGCAGGTCACCTGGGAAGCCAACGTAGGTGGTGCTGATTCCGAGATATTCTTTTGGAATGGCACCGCGACCATCCAGCTCACCAGCAATAACTACGCTGATGAAGATGCCCAGATTCACAATGGCCAAGTCGCATGGGAGGGTTTTGACGGTAGTGATGATGAGATCTTGTTTTGGGACGGTTTTTCAGTTACCAATCTCTCATCTAATACTAACCCCGATAGTGACCCGCAGTTATTCAATGGCCAAGTCACCTGGTATGGCAACGACGGAAATGACAACGAGGTCTATTACTGGGATGGGTTCGTGACGACCCAACTCACCAACAACACCTCTGATGAACAGAATCCACATATTAGTCATTGCCAGGTCACTTGGGAGGGGCCCATAGGCAACGATTTGGAAATCTTCGTCACTCCTGCGAACATGGCTCCTAACTGGGTTATAACCCCCACCAACCAGACCCTCGATTACGGCGAGGCCCTGGACTATCAATTGGGGATAGTCGATGACTTGGGGATCAGCCACTGGACGCTCAACGACACGACCCACTTTGCCCTGAGCACCACGCACTTTGAGAGGTGGTGGAGCTCCACCCGCCTGACCAACACGAGCACCCTCACCCCGGGCGCTTATGGATTGAACCTCACGGTCTACGACTTGGGTGGATTGACGGTGTCGGGAGTCTTTACGGTCACAGTGGTCGACCAGATACCCCCAACCTGGGTCTACACACCGGTTGACCAGACCATCGAGCTAGGTGATGCATTCTCCTACGACCTGGATGCTACCGACATTTTTGGAGTGGTCGACTGGACCATCAACGACACCACCTACTTCGCTATCAGCGGCAGTGGAGCCATCACCAACAACACCGCCTTACAGGTTGGGACCTACGGGTTGCGGGTCACGGCCAACGATACGCACCACAACCAGTTGAGCGGCACCTTCTCCGTCCATGTCCAAGACACCACCGACCCTGCGTGGGTGCAGACTCTCACCAACCAGGTCATTGAATACTGCACGGGGCTTAGCTATGATGTGAATGCAACCGACCTCTCCAGCATTGACCATTACTGGGTCAACGATACGACGACCTTTAGCATCAGTAGCGCGGGGCTCATCACTAACGCCACATCCCTTCCAGTGGGTGTATACTGGCTCGAGGTAAGGGGATACGATCCCTACAGCCAATACTGTACAGCGACCATCAAGATTACCGTTCAGGACACCACCAGCCCCGTCTGGATTACCCTACCCGCCGACCAGACCTTACATTACCGAGAATCCCTCAACATCCAATTGGCAGCCAGCGACCACTCTGGTATCGCTTGGAGCATCAACGACACCACCCACTTTGCCATCGACGCCACCGGTCGCATCACCAGCACCATCACACTAGCGGTGGGCAGCTACGGTCTTAACGTTACTTTGATTGACCCCTATGGGAATTGGCAATCTGTCACGTTCCGCGTCACCGTGGTTCCAGCAATCTCGCCCATACCACCCATCATGCCAATACTCGTTCCTGGTTTGATCATAGTGTGCATCGTTGCGCTGGCTTTCGTCCTCTGCGAAACCCGAAGGAAGTCCTAACCGACTGGGGCTTCCCCTCATCTTTTTTTCCAATAATTCTTTTATTCTCGTGTGGTCAAGGGTGAAGACATGAAACGCATCTTGATCACCGACGAGGTCCATAAGCGGCTATTGAGTATTAAGCGGAAGGGCGAAACCTTCAGTGATGTGATTACACGGGTGCTTGGTGTTTGCGGCTTGTTCCCCTATGACGAAGAATGTGGTTACGAAAAAGGGG
>JAEOSX010000105.1 GCA_016840135.1 Candidatus Hermodarchaeota archaeon | reverse complement strand
GGTAAGGGAACCGTCGAGAACTGTGATATCCTGGAAAACGGGGCTTACGGTGTGGCGATTAGGCTAGAAGGTGACCCGGTTGTTCGCAAGTGCCGGATTAGCAGGAATGGCAATGTCGGCGTCTATGTTTGGGATGGAGGCAGAGGTAAGGTAGAAGAATGTGTTTTGACCGACAACACTGGAGGTCCCTGGTTTCTAGAACCGGATTGTCTTCTAACTCGTCAAGAAAACAAGGAGTCCTGAACCCATCTCCGACTACTATACTCCACTAACTTAATGAGATAGCCCCTTTTGAAGGGTATCTATAATGTCAAATGAACGTAATCGACAAAGCTGGAACGCTCTTAGTAGGTTTTACCAGAGGACTCATAGGATAGCCCTAGATGATGTTCACTACGGACCGTATAGCCCGGGTGAGAAGGACCTCCAGCTCCTCGGGGCTGTCAAGGGCCTTGACGTTTTGGAGCTGGGTTGTGGCGGGGGACAGATTTCAGTTGTTCTCGCCAAATGGGGAGCAAAGTCTGTGACTGGTATGGATATCTCCGATGAGCAGTTGAGACATGCCCGTGAGCTAGCCCAAGAGCAGAGCGTGAAGATTCGCTTCCTCCAGGGGAATGTCGAGGACCTCTCAGCCCTTGATGATGACTCCTTCGACCTGGTCGTATCCTCTCACGCCCTAAATTATGTTGAGAACCTGTTTCAGGTATTCGTTGAATCAGCACGGGTCCTTCGCCCCGGGGGTAGGTGTGTTTTCTGTCTTGGTCATCCAATCTTCTATGTTCTCGGAGATGCCCTAGAGGCTGAAGACCTTAGTTTAATTGAGGACTACTTCTCGGACGAACGCCATTCATGGGAGTGGCTAGATGACCAGAGAGAACCCATTGCTACCTTTGAGCAGACCTACTGGCGGGTAGACCAGGTTATTAACGGCCTGATTTCTGTTGGCTTCAACATCACACGAATCGAAGAACCCAAGGGATACACTCTAGCCCAAATAGATGAACAGGGTCTAGATGCACTTCCCTACATCGACGATGATCACGCCACAGAGGAAGCCCGTCGCTTCATCGAAACCTGCAGCAAAGTCCCCTTCTCCCTAATTGTTGCTGCAACTCTCAAACGAAAGTAGTTGGCACAGAAGGTGAACATACAGCTACCTAGTCGGTTCTTCCTTCTGCTTCGGTTGAGCAAGCTCTTTCTCAACACGTTTTCTAGCCAAACTAACATATTCCATGCTGGTGTCATATCCTATGTAGTGTCGTCCTGTTCTCAGGCAGGCAATGGCTGTTGTCCCGCTCCCCATGAAGGGGTCAAGGACGGTATCCTCCTCAAAGGTGTAGAGCTGAATCAAACGGTAAGGTAGTTCAACGGGGAAGGGTGCGGGGTGCCCTATTCGTTTAGCTGACTCGGTGGGGAAAGACCACACGCTCTTTGTGAGGGCTAAGAATTCGTCTCGGGAGATCGTGTTCTCCCTGTCTTGGGGTTTACTCCTTGAAAAAGTGCCTTTGGAGAAAATCATGATATATTCGTGTACGTCTCGGAGGCAAGGATTTGTGGCAGATTTCCAGCTTCCCCATGCGGTTGATGAACCAGCGCTGGCAGCCTTGTTCCAGATGATTTCTCCCCGCATCAGAAACCCTAGCTCCAGCATTTCCTTGATGATGTGGCTATGAAGGGGGATATAGGGGGATCGTCCAACATTTGCAATGTTTACACAAGCTCTTCCGCCCCACAACAGAACACGATAAACCTCTGCAAAGACTTTCCCCAGCATGAGCAGATATTCCTTTAGTGAAAGGTCGTCATCATAGTCTTTGCCAACGTTGTAAGGAGGAGAAGTGACCATTAGGTGAATGCTGCTATGAGGGATTTCCTCCATCGCTTCGCTGCTCTTACAAAAAATCTTATCTAGTTTTTCTGGTTGGATTCTGTTCTCTGTTGTTTGTTGTTGGTCCGCCTTGGGGAGTGTCTCGTATAGGCGTGAGCCATAGAAACGTGAGGAGTCATGTCCCTCTCTTTTCGTGACTCCGAAACTACTCGTGCTTGTCCCTTGTTTTCTTTTCCCAGTCATGATTCATCATGCACAATGTGTTTTCCCGATTATTTAAACACTATAGGGGCACAGAGATAACAAAACAAGCCACCTAGAAGGCTTGAAACGGTCCTCTGTGTGGGCGAAATGAGCCACAGGCGTGTGAGATATTGGGAAGGTTTTAAAACCTACCGAGAAAAAGTATCCTCGTTCATTATGCCGACATTCCAAGAATACTGTGAAAGGGTAGTTCAGCGCCTAAAGAGAGAAGGTACCCGAGGATTGACCCACGACGAGTTACGAAGCATCGCTCTCGAAATAGGTTGGATCTACAAGACAGCCCACCGCAGAGCTTACCACGTGAAGAACATCCTTGAAGCCAGTGGACTACTCACAGAGATTGAACACGAATACCAGCAAAACAGCATGAACATTGTAACGTCCCAGTTAATGAGTCTCCTAGAGTCCAAACACCAGATCACCCAGGTAGACCTAGACAAACTGGTAAGTAAACTAGGGCAAGAACATCTACTTAGCACGGGAATCGAAGCCGACTTTCAAGAACCCCTGATGGAATGCATCGAAATACTAGAAGGTGCAGGAATAGTCATTAGAAGAGGAACTACCTTAATCTATAATCCTCTGCGCCACAAGAAGATACAGGACGACCTACAAGGCACAACCATCGTCGATAAATAACAGATTCTCTGTAAGCCAGTCAATCCACTATTTAAATTAGAAGGCGGAAGCTAGGTTTATGTAAAGATGAAGTCTTGTTTTTCTCAGCAGTTTCTCTAACAATTCGAATCTCCTTTCATTATTGAAGGCCATCAAATATCATCTATGATTATTTCTATGCCGTTGGGGGGTTTTTATCCCTAAAATCAAGGGATATTGTGCAGCAGAACATTACTCATTGTATTTTGCGTTCTGCTGCAGGGGCACCAAACCCGGCCCTGCACCAATAGCCGCTACTATGGGGCCGGGTCCCATTACCTTCCTTGAGCCCTAGCTCCGCCGCAACTATTCTTGGGGCTTATATACTTCTGTGTAAAAAAAGGATTGGTGCCCCATTGATGATTCAAGAAGAATTACCACTTGACGCAATATTTGCTCAAGTACAACACTACCTCATCTCTGGCTGGGGAATCATCATACTCATCGGGAGCTTCGCATCAGCAATCTTCATCGCGCTAGGGCTCATCTATTGGCTGTCAGGGTTTGAACCTTTCAAGGGCCGTAGGATGGTTGTGAGCGGGATCATCCTCTTCGTTGCAATGCAGTGGCTCGCCCTCAATCCACCATGGTTACTAATCATGAATTGAACAACAATGGAAGCCATCAGTTCATCACGCCTTCATTCCCCAGCTTCTCCATTTTTTTATAGGACCTTTTCTCATCTCATATCGTAAGGTAAAGTTCTTATTCCTCTTTTCTAATCTGAGGCTTGAGGATAATTTGGAGTTAGATGGTTTTGAAGTGGAAATGGTTCATACTCTGCCTTCTCTTTATTGGGTGCTTCAACATTGGATGTCCTTATTCAATAGCCGCTCAAAGTGAAGAATTTCCCATTGGGCTTGAACTAGTTTACCAATACACACACATTCTCCCAAATAGAGCTGACGTGATATACGAAATACAGTTTGAGGTTCTTCGGTGGGCCTCAGGAATGGGGAGCAACATCGCAGAGATAAGAGTTACTACAACCGGTGATTCGCCTTTCACCGAAATCAGCTTGGTCCACACTTTGACCTGGGAGACAATCTTCGACAATGGTACTAGTACTGGAGACTATCTCAGGTATCCTCTTTGGTATGACACATCGACATGGGGCGAGGGTGGCACAATCCAACTCCTCCGATATTCTTCAGCTTTTAGATTAGCACAGCAGGTTGTAACTGTTCCGGCTGGCACCTATTCTGTCTGGAGGGCAAGATGGGAGGTTGAAGAATTTGCCCTTACAAGGTATAGAGATTTTCACTTCGAACGGCAATTTGGAGTTTTCATAAAACAACAATATCACTCAGAACCTCTTCTTGTTCCACGCTATCATAGTGAACTAACAACTAGTAACCTTGCTCAATTTGGTCTTTACCCAATCGAATTCTACCGAAACAATGCTATCTTGTTATTTGGTATCATAGGTCTAATCGTTGTTTTACCCATTGTAGCAATCTACTACATTCGGAGAAAACGTGGCTCTGAAACCCCCCCTGAACTAAAACCACGAACTAGACGTCGCAGACGTGTTGCTAAAGTGCCTAAGCCACCAGCTCACTTGTCCGAAGAGATACAACCTGAAGAACCCCTAGATACGGATTCGCCTCTACTGATAGAAGAGGATGCTTTATCACCGTGCATCGTCTGCCGCCTTCCCATTAAATCTGGAACAGCAGTGGTAGGCTGCCCCCATTGTGGTGGCTTTGCTCACCGACGCCATCTCCTTGAATGGATCAAAGTCAAGGGCCGTTGCCCCTATTGCCACAAAAAGATAAAGAAAAGCCAACTCACCTCCATTGACGTCTAAGGCTTTGACGGAAACTTTTTGAAGGCATTTCGTGGTGTTAGAGATGAAGACTCCACGAACGGAGTGAACTCCCATGGGAACATTGTATAAAGTACTTAGTAAAGCAATCATTGACCCAAGCTACAGAGAAAGACTCACAAAGGATCCTGCTGCGGCTGTAAAGTCTGCAGGGATTAGACTGACAAAGATTGAATTCAATCAGTTAGCATCTTTCATTAAGCAACATGATTTGAGCAGAATCAAAGGCGATGCCCAGTTAAAACAGATGCTTGAGGACTTCGATACGACAGGCCCTGTTTCGGGTGTCCGCGGTTAATCCGCTTTAGAAAATCAGTACGGCACGTCCTTGACGACGTGCTCCCTCTTCTCTTTTGGAGCTGTGGCGTGGATTGAGTCCCACTCGAATACTTTCGGTGACCTCCCCCACTATCCACGTCGGTTTGAACAGACACTCACCCTTATCCAGCTGATCTAGATTAGGAAGTTACCATCCTTCCCGCTTCCCTCAACGTAATCCTTTGACGGTCTGTACCCAAGCAGGGGCGGCACACGAGTCAATCGTCTTTCACCCATCCTTTCCACATCATAATCCGCCCAAGGGATGAACTCTGCACCGGGAATAAAGATACGAACCACCGGAAAATTCAGGGCTGACCGCGTGAGATCCACGGCAATCACCTCATTTAAGCCTGCAGCCTTGATGTAGTCTAAGCACATGCGAACCTCGGTTGCGATATCCGGATTGGATCGGTCCGGGATGTTCTGAAAGGCAATCATCCTCTTCGACTGCTGAATATACTTCACTAATCCCCGCGACTCTAGGTAGAAGAGGCGAAGAATCTGAGCCGCTTCAGGATGATGGCGCAGTGACTCCCGGGACTCCAAATCCCGCGGGTCCTCTGGAATACGATCAATAAATTCCAGCAGCTTTGCCCTCGACTGTAAGAGCTCAGTCAACGCTCTGGAGACAGCAACAGCTGGGTCTAGGTGAGAGCCCACCCCCCATTGGAAAGCGGGACCCTCCCCTGACTCGTCCACCCCAAAGGCATAGAGAGTGGGTATCTGAGTGTCCGTGGTGATGTCTTTGAGCGTCACCTGCAGGTCACTAGCCTGCAGGGCATTGATGGCTCGGTGTAAAGTCTCATCCTCATTCACCGGCAAAGTATCCAAACGCACCTCAGGCATGGGCAACTGATTCCAAGTAAAGATGGCTTGGGCATCTCGCTCCACCACCTCCAAAATCCCCTGGAAGAGGCCCTCCTCCATACAGTTCCCACAGGCAATACCGTTCGGACGGGGCTCCACTAATCGGTTCGGTGAAACCTTGTCAATGGGCGAGAAGAGGTGGGAATACGCCACAGGAACAAGGAGGTTTTCCTCGGCTAACAAGTCCCAGCCCACAACCCAGTCAATAGGCTGCTCATCACTGAAAGCATCAAGCTCTTGACCTCTCACTCTACGGGTTTTAGGGACACCCATAACTCGAGGGTGCAGAATCCTATGCTGTCTTTCGAGGTCATGCGCGCTACCCCTCACAACCGAATCCTCAGACCGATACATGGCGGAGAACCGTTCGACTAGCTCGCAGAATGCACTAGCCAGCGATTGTTCTTGGGTTAAACCCTTACCAAGGCTGTAGTTCTTCCCGAAATTATCGAACAAGGAGTCCATAGAGGTCTGATGGACGAAGAAATGTTCAGAGAGAATATTCCCTAGCTGGGTGCTAACCAGACGAACCGAAATATCCTCACCAACCCCCCTTAGAATAGCCTGGATCCTTTCAACTGTCTTCCTTGGGCCTACAATCCGGTGCCCGTTCTCCCGAAAGGTGTGAAACCTGGGTTGCAAAACAAACCGGTTAACCATCTGCTTCATCAAGGCATCTAGACTCGGAAAAACTACCACATCCAAAATTTGCGTCGAACAGAAACCGTCAATCTCACCAACTTCTAGAATGAAATAAATAGTTTGTTAATCCTTGTCAATGTGGAAGGAGTACCCTGCTCCTGAATTGCCACTGAAGCCGCCTTATATCAAATCCCCTAACGTCAACCTAGTAAATTTAGAGACTCGAAATACTATGTGAGACGGTCTGTCAGCTGTTTTCTGTAGTGCTTTATACATCAAGTGAAACTGCGATGTTTCATGCGAGGGGGTCGCGTCTCCGTCCTGTTAAGGCTTTACGAGGAAACCTTGGCTCGTGGGGTGGTATGTGTTCTAGGGCTCGCCAAGCGGCAACGCGGACCTCATCGTCAGGGTCCTTACGGGCCTGAAGGATTGCATGCAGTGCACGTTTATCCTCTTGGAGGGCACCGAGGGCGTCAACGGCGTACCTGCGGACCTCAGGGTCCTCGTGCTTTAGCAAGTCGATGAGGGGCGGGATTGCAGGAGTTCCTATCCTACCCAGGGTAAGTGCTGCAAGCTTTCGGAAATGTTCATCTTTCCTAGATGTGAGAGCTTCTAGAAGGGAAGACAAAGCGGGAGTGCCAATTATTGCCAGTTCCTTGCTTGCCTTCAATCCTTCTCGACCAGGAATGGCTAGGGTTTCAATCAATTCTTTAATACGTTTTTCGTCAACCATTTCGAATATACCCCCATGTCTATGACTATTAGGGAAGTCCATGAATTTGAAGGTTTCTACTCCGGTAAACTTAGGTCAGCTAGGCAGCACAACCAGTTCGTACGTCTAAGAGCTGGTCGATGGTGTCCCGGACCTCCCCGCAGCTGTTTAGGACTCCCAGTGCGCTAAGGGTTACTAGAAGCACTTCTTGGGGATCATCGGTAGAAATCAGTGCCGCTCCTTGGGTGCCTTGGACGAGGATTTCGGTTACAATCTGGAATTCCCTTCCACAGGTAGGGCAACTCGTCTTTGTGAGGGTTCCGTCTAGCAGGCTCTTGATCAGGTGGCCATCAAGTACAGCGAAGATGCTTTGGTAGGAGGGGACAGCGAATTTACGTCCACACTGACACTCGGCTTCAATAATGCTTAACTGACTCAATGAAATACCCCTGAGAGCGTGCTTTAGAGCGAACCTGTTATGATTCTATGTCTCCTGAAATTCTACCTTTTTATTATTCCTCTTTACCAAATCTATTCAACAAACCTGAAAATCTTCTTGGATGCTTGAATTGTAGCTACACACAAGTTCTTTCTTGTCATACCTTTACTCCTTCTCCTCTGTTTTTCCCAGCATCCTGTACCAATATTTGTGATGGTTCTTGAATCCAAGTCGGTTGTAGAGTTTGAGGGCTGCACTATTTTCCTCCTCGACTTGAAGATATGCCCTCGTTGCTCCATGTCTTTGACCCCATCGTGTTAAGGCACAGGACACGGTTGTGGCTATATTGCGCCGCCTATACTTCGGGTGTGTCACAATCGCGAACAACCCAAGCCAATCCCCATCCCTGACCCCAAAACCAATACCCACAATCTTGCCATCCAAACGCGCTGCCGCAAACCCCTTCTCTGCTGGGACCCTCTCCACAATCTCCTTACGAACTCCTAAGGCGAAATCGTCTAGCCCACCTGCCTCTGCATAGGCAGTAAACCACTCTAGGCTAGGAGTTGAATTCACCACCACTGGGATTTCAGAACCAGTAGAAACAACAGACTCGATAGAGGCGACCTGGATAATCACCTTCAACTCGACGACAAAACCCAACTCACCAAGAGATTGATCCAGACCATCGGGTCGACTTGCAAGAGTCATCTGAAAACGGGGAGTAATATTCCGTTTAGTGTAGAACATGCATACCCGCTCAACTGCTTCGCTAACGTCCCCAATTCCCTCGCTGTCAAGGGGTAGCACACTATTTGCCCGTCTAGTCACTCCGCTTGTAGCCCGTAATAGCCACCCGCCAAGATGCCGTACCTCCCGGGCAGGCCAAGAACGGCTTGAGATACGGTCTAATTCCTTTATCTGCTCAATAGCGACCAAGACGACCTCAGCTCATATCAACAAGATAATTCCGCAACAGAAACAGTAATTCAGCCTAAAAAGTCTTAAGAAACCCCAAAGAGAAATATCCTTAGTCGAGCTGAAAAAAATGAACGATATACCATCTCCCGATAAAATGTTCATGATTAATCTCCAAGAAATCGAACTCGCAGACTTCCCCACAAAAGGATGGATACTAGACATTGGTGGAGGAGGTGAGGGTGTCATCGGACGACTCAAAGGGAACCTGGTGGTGGCAATTGACAACAGGAAAAAAGAACTTGAGGAAGCACCAGAAGGCCCCCTGAAGATTATCATGGATGCTACCGACCTCCAATTCCTCGACGAATCCTTTGAAACCGTGACTGCCTTCTTCTCCATGATGTACATGGACACAAAAACACGAAAGAAGGTCTTCAAGGAAGCCTACAGAGTCCTGAGACCCGGCGGAGTATTCCACCTTTGGGATGTCACAATTCCAGCCCAAACAGACCCCTCCAAGTCCTTGTTTGTCGTTCCACTGAAAATCACACTACCAGACGAGGTCATCCAAACCGGATACGGTGTCCCATGGAAAGACCGAGAACAAGACGTGGAAACCTACACCGACCTGGCACAGAAGATTGGCTTCAAGTTCGAAGTTGGTGTTCCACAAAAACAGGTCTTCCAGCTGAAACTAATCAAATAATCTGATAAAACCTCTAAACCAAAAGAAGAAGTCGAAGTTTCAGGGAGTCTTGTCACGAAAAGAGATTATTAACCTAAAATCTTCAATTCGGTATGGAATACGCGGGAATTAATGAAAAATGAAAGTCAAGGTTCAAGCACCAGACAAGTGGATGAAGGGCTGGGATAAACTCTACAGAAAAATGCTCGAGACAGAAGACCTAACGAAATTAGAGTATCTTCATGTACATTACCCTATACAACAGCTCTTCTGGTTTACTCAACAAAATAATGGTGCTCCGGAAGATAGTGAAAAGAAAGCTATTGAATTAGCATGTGGTGATGGACAAGTTGCTTGCTTTCTAGCTCAAAACGGATACACCGTCGAAGCAATTGATGCACTGCCAAGTGCCGTCTCGCTAACTCGAAAACGAGCGATACAACTGAATCAATCACAAAGCGTCACAACATCCCTTGGGGATATTGACACTTGGGAGCTAGAACCATCGAGTTATGACCTCGTAGTCGCATTACAATGCTTACAGTATCTATTTGAGCGAACTATGCCCCGTTTGCAAGAGATCCTAACGAGCGTCAAACCCGAGGGATTCTTTGTCTACTCAGGAAACATCTTGCCCCATGAACCTACGGAGAGACCAATTCGCTTCATCACTGAAGAAGAATTAAAGGACGCCCTTGAAGGTTGGACAATCCATAGTATAGGAACCAATGTTGTTCGCCGGAGTGCCAAAAGCACTCGAGGATACCTATTTGCTGTTGCGCAAAAATGATGGTTCTGATTATTACTAGAAATTTTCATTAAACCCCCTTTTTCATCAAAAGAGACCTTCCAGCTGGAACTGAATAAATAACCAGACAAGGCATTAAAAGGCAAATCGAGGGAAACTGAAGAGCCCACTCACCAAAACGCCCCATCTGGTAATCCTTATTAAACACGAGATATTAAGTCTACAATGAACATTCCACAGGAATGTGAGGGATTCATTAAGATGAAAAAAGTAGCCATGCTACTACTTGTAGTGTTTCTGTTATCAGTTGCAATACCGCCCCTGGGTGCGGTTACAACTAACACGCCAGATACAATGAACCGACAGCAAACCCTAGAAAACACGGTGACAATTAACCCACAACTCACGTCCCTAGAAGTGAAAACCCTAACCCCGCAACAGGATTTCAAAGTTACACCAGCCCCACCTAACCCTGAATATCTAGTAATCTCACCCAACGATGCATGGGTAAAGCCCTTCGCGACATGGAAAACGCGCAAAGGAGTTCCCACCGTCTATGCAAATACAACCTGGATATACGCCAATGTGGCTGGTACAGATAACGCAGAGAAAATCTGGAACCATATCAACAATGTCTACACAGCCAATCCAACACTGACCTGGGTACTTCTCATCGGGGACAGCAACACACTACCCCCCCGTTATGTTTACCTTCCCGATACGGCTGAGGGCTGGGGATTCAGCGGCACCTACAAACCGACTGACTTCTACTACAGTGTGATGGACGACACCAATTGGGACGACGACTCCGATAGTAATTGGGGTGAATGCCCAACCCATAACAACGGTGGACCCACAACCTACGACGAAATCGGAGACTGGGACCCAGACCTCTACGTTGGACGGCTCCCCTACAACGATCAAACCAACATCACTACGATACTCTCCCGGGTCCTCCAGTACGAGGTAAATCCTACTGGCTTCTCCGCCACAGGCTGGGATACCTTCCTACTTGCTGGATCAATCAGCAACTACGACGAGGAGGGAACTGGTGAATGGTTTGACGGCTATTACACTGATGAAGCCGAGTTATCCGACGAGATAGCCGACAACCTCATCCCCGGGTATTACACAACCTATCACTTCTACGAGAACCGTTCCCTCTTCTGGAATTATAGCTGCACTAACACTTTCACAGTACTGAACGATAGCGCTACAAGCCAAGGAGTGAACCTCTATAACCCAGCGCTAATCAACCTTGCAGCCCATGGCAGCCCCCTAGGAATCGCCCGCAAATACGACGCTGACGGCTATCCCTATGGATTCCGCTACTGGATGGGTCAAGTACCCGCAGTGCAAACGAACATTACAGGTGTCGCCATTGGGGACATTAATCTCGACGGTATCAATGACATTGCTGTTGCCACAGGACCTGGCGATGGTAATGTTGTAGTCTACAACGGCGCAACCTGGGGAATCATGGTAGTTATTGCTGTGTCCGCCGCCTATCCGAGTGATTGGCCTACTTGCATTACTTATGGAAACATAATGAATAATGGGACTCCTTGCTTCGCCTTTGGCGACGCTATAGGCCTGGTCCATTGGATCTTCATCTATGCTCCCACCGCTACATGGTATTGGTATAACTTTGCTGCAGCCGCTAGCAAAATCCTCTGCATCGACGCCGGAGAAGCCGACAATCTACTAGAGGAAACCACTCCCACACCCGGAGCTAGCATTGACATTGCCTGGGGTGAACTGGCAGGACCAGTTTGGGTTGCCACAATCTTTGGTACAGTAGGTGGTATCCCAGTTGGTTGGGGACCGTGGTGGGCCTATCCTGGACCACCAGTCTACAGCCTTCGCATCGGAGACCCCGACGACAACGCAGCAAACGACATGGTCATAGGCACGGGCTTCGCAGGAGCAGTTGGCTATGATGGTGATTGTTGGATCCTAACCTGTATAGGCGGACCATGGTCACAATTACCAGTCACACCAGCACCCTTAAGCGACAGGATTCTGGCACTAGATATCGGTGACGCAGAAAACGATGGCTCCAATGAAATCGTCCTTGGTCTTGAGAATGGCTCACTCCTAACATATGAGGGGAATGTCTTTCCCGATATGACCGTGCAAACAATACTTTCGGGTGGACCATCCATCAACACTCTCCGGATAGGAAACGTGGACTCAAACTCACCCGCACCCAACGCCATCATAGCAGGGGACGGAGCGGGTGAAATCAGGAAATTCCACACCAATAACACAATAGCACTCCTAGACTGGTGTCATATCGATAATGCCACAGCAGGAACAGTTACTGGCCTAGATGTAGGAGCGCTCTGGGGTGGAGGGGTTGACGAAATAGCAGCAGGGACCAAACTCGGTGATTTCTTCCTCTACGATTGGGATCAATGGCACCCCACCTGGGGTAACCTATACAACGTCACAGAAGCTGCAGCCATGACTTCAACGATTCCTCCCTTTGTCTATGCTGATGCGTGCCTTGCTGGTGCTTTCGACTACGCTGGGGGTTCCAGCTTAGCAGAAGCAACCCTCCGGAGTGGTGCCATCGGCTTTATCGGATCTATGCGTATCTCCTGGTACTATCTTGGTCCCATGAGCGTCTCCCATGCCTGGGGCCTAAACCGGTTGATGGACTATCTCTACTGGCAAATGTTCTTTGCAGGCACCACTAACTACCAACCAGGTGCTACTCTTTATGAAAGCAAGTGGCAATACAACACGACTTATGGCTCCTTGTTCTCGCGGGGTACCTGGGAGAACAGTCACCGAAAGAACCTGCTAAGCTACGGGCTCTTCGGCGACCCAGAAGTCGACATATACACCGACGACCCCGACACCTTTACCTTCTACTGTAATCCTAACCAATACCCCGGTGCAACGATGAGTGTCAGTGTTGTAGATTCCTTATCAAATCCAGTAGCTAACGCTCGAGTTTGCGTGATGACTGGCTCTGGCAGTGGTTCCTACTACCAGGTTGACTACACTAACTCTACAGGTTCTGTCGATTTTGTTCCAACCGGAAGCCATGGTGACACCCTCAACATAACCGTCACAAAGCACAACTTTGCCGCCTACCAAAACGATACCATAACACTTGACAACTCATTCTCCGCGAACACTCCCTATATCTCCTATAATGGTGGCTCCACACAAACCTTATTCACTAGCGTATTCTGCTCAGGGCCATCAGGCATCATCACCCCCGCTCTAGCTACACGCTGTACCTGGACACTCTTTCAAGGCACCACCAACTTGACTCACGGTGACCTCACTTACTCCACAGGCGTATGGAGTGCATCAGGCATTTCAGTTGCCAACCGCCCTGAGGGTACCTACTTCATCCGCTGTTACATTAGGGCCTTTGGTTCAAGTGATACTAACGACTCAACAACCTTTGTTATCACCCATGCACTTTCAGTCACTACTCCCAGTATTTCCTATGTTCCCTATCTCCTCAACCAAACAGGATACATACCCACCTGCAGCTATTCAGCACATGGGGTTCTAGACAACACAGAGGCCACAACCTACTCCTATGCTATCTACGATGATGGTACTGGCATTTCGGTTAGTACAGGAAATCTGGTTTGGTCGGGCAGTGACTGGCGACTCCTCAACCTGGCTGTTGACAATCTTCCCGAAGGAACCTACTATGTACGTGGAACCTTCGCTGACAGTGACACAGGTCCTACAACTAGTGCTGCGTCTTCCACCTTCACAATAATGCACACTCTCACGGTATCAGCACCCACCATAGTCTTCGACAGTGCTGCCCTGACAGTAGGTGTCCAATCAGTTACTGCTACTTGCAGCTATACGCTTCATGGTACACTAGACAACACAGAAGCTATATCTCACACCTATAGGGTCTATAATGACGCTACAGACACAGCCACTTCAATAACAGGAAGCCTAACCTGGAGTGGTGGCACATGGATCGCCGCAGCCGTCGATGTTTCCTCCCTTGCAGCTGGCACCTACTATGTCGTCTGCAGATTCGCTGACGCCTGTTCCGGACCCACTGCTGGTGCACGTTCAGCTACCTTCACTATCGCAGAAACCACGCCCCCACCACCTCCACCGATTCCAGGCTTCCCACCACTAGCCATGCTAATCGGTTTCTGTGTCACCATTATCGCAGTCCTTACGGTAAGGCGACGCAGGCGGAAACTCTAAACAGACTTCGCAAACAAGCTACAAAAGGGATATCAGAGGATGCCCCTGTGCATCCTCCCTCCTTTCTTTTTCCCGGCTCTCAGAGTGCTAACTAGTCAAAGTCCCAGAT
>JAEOSX010000104.1 GCA_016840135.1 Candidatus Hermodarchaeota archaeon | reverse complement strand
TTCCTTGCCGATCATGGACGCGGATATGCAGGAATCTGTTACGACTATCACGCGCCACACCCCTACAACCAATATGCGCTGGGAGATTGTTTAGAGCTACCAGAGATTCGAGGAGCCTTATCTGGCGGAAACGAAGTAGATGTGTTATTCCTCAATCTCTGCCTTGGTTCCTCTTTTGAGATTGCTTGGGAGGTAGCTTCTGTTGCGGATTATATGATGGCGGGTGAATCCAGTGGTCCCACAGAAGTTGTTTACCACCCCCGTGATGTGTTGTATGCGCTTAGCCGAGACACCTCCATGACACCTAGAGAGCTTGCAGAAACGGGTTATCAAGCGGCAATTACTCCTGTCCTTGTTCCTTCGGGTTTTGATCATTGGGGGTCCTCAGTATTGCTTGATCTACACAATCTCTCTATGCTTTCAGTGGGTCCGCCCGCCTTCAGGCAGGTCTTTGCCTCGTTTACGCAGAAATTAATCGATGAATTCACCTACAACTCTAGCTTTGGGGACTTTCTCCTTGAGGTTAGAGCGAATTGCACCGTTTGGGGATTGGATTCGGAATCTTCGATGATGGTGGATCTGGTTGATTTTCTTGAACAGGTTATTGCTTTCCAGGACGGATTCTACTATACTGAGACCACCGACCTGGCTGCTGATCTAATTGACTGGCTGACTCCGGGAGAAAACAATATCATTATTGGTGAATGGTACTGGTTTGAAGACTTCACTCACTTACACGGGTTGAGTATTTGTCTACCTGACCAACAAGATATGTATAAGGGGTTTCTTTGGCCAAATATGTATCAGAACCTGAAAATAAGCCAAGATACCTTGTGGGGCGCGGTGCTGGCAGAACTCTTTCCAACCTATACAATTGGTGAAATGCGCATCCCTGAATGCTATAACATCTTTCTCCATCCATTAGACCCTGTCACCCAGTTACACATCTACTTTGAGAACATACGGGATGAACTGCTACACGTTGGGCTGAACTCCGAGTTTGCCAACCAACCAGGTATGGGCGTTGAGCTGGGTCTCTATGGTGCTGCATATCACAGCGATCTGCTTTGGGGCAACGCCATGGTCAGTATACCCGCAACCAGTCTGCAAACATTGGCGAGCGGAAGGAATGGAGCAGCAACCTTTGATATTGTGGTGAATGCGAGTGCCACTACGCCTAGCCCTAAGACCGTAAACGTAACTGTCCAACATGTGGACCAAGGCGAGGTTGTCTGGGAAGAGAACCAACATGCCCTAGTTCCGCCAGGTTCCGTAGTTCGCTGCCAAGTATCGACAAATGACTCGATGACCACCTTTGAGGTCGAGTCACCACCATCTACCGCAACCCCAATGGAAATCGCGCTCTTTCTCGGCCTCAGTATAGGAATTCTCTTCGTATTTGTTGTTATCGCCATGGTAATCCATCGAAAGAAGAACAATCCTAGAACCACTTAACTAGGGATGTATTATTTGTCGCCAAGCAATCGAGAGGTAATTGGGAGGGTAACTTTGAGAAACCGAGTTGTATGACTATTTCATTAGTGTGTCTGGGTCAAGAGGGAATTGTTTGATTGGAAACTCTGCCCGGGTTGCTGCAAGTTCAGCTATGTAGGTTCCTGCACGGGGTTCCTCCCACCATGTTTCCCCAAATTCTTCAACAAGGCGATGGCGAAGCTGGACTGATCGCACGGCTGCAAGCAGGTAGCTGGGATTGTAGAGAGTGAATTGAACATTGATTGGATATAGGAGCCAATAATCGCCGGGGACTTCTATGTAGAAGCGGCGGGTAAGCTCTTGCCACCGCTGAGAGGCCTGCTCAAAGGATAATCCCTCCTTCCAAAACGCGAGTTTCATCAAACTGTTGGCTGCTAAAAACACCCTGAAATAAAGGCTATTTGCCCTGAAACGCTCTACAATATCTTGAGCTATCACCGTATCGAGTTTCAATCGCTTTGTTAAGAACAGCTTATCGCTCATTAGCCCATCGAATAAGAAGGAGAATGTTTCATGTACACTCATTGGAACATGCTCCCGCTTCCAAAAGGGGTCGTCAGGGTTGCTGCTTAGTCCGTGAATGCCATGGCCGAATTCGTGAAGTAAACTACTAAAATCGCCTAACTTACTCGCGGGTCGATAGCTAATACGAGTATCCCCAGGAAGACGAATACAATAGCACGCTGGAAGGATGGATTTGTTGGGTCGGTTTTCTGAATCAACCTTGATTTTTTCCACTGGAAACCCAAGATGCTTGAATACCTTAATCACTTGAGCAAGTGGGTCCAATTCCTTGAAATGTGCATTCAAGGGTTTAAGAGTACGATGTGCGAGGAAGATGAAATCATCCCAATATTCGAAGGATTCGCCCTTTATTTTCTGACAATAGTGTTCAGCCGCTTGTAGAAAGGGTTTCCGTGCTTTTTCACCAAGTTTCGTGATGA
>JAEOSX010000008.1 GCA_016840135.1 Candidatus Hermodarchaeota archaeon | reverse complement strand
TTTCAGCCTGGGAATAAGGCGGCTGATTTCAGGGGTCAGGAGACGGGGCACCTTACCATGTAGCGGGTCTTTCCCGAGTTGCTGTAGTAACGCCTCAAAGCCGCCCTGCTTCACGGGAATTATGAGAGGAGGAGACAAAACGCCGTTCTCTCGGTGAAACTTGTAATACATACCTATCTCTATAAGATGCGAGTCGACATCACTAGCGAACTCCTCAAGGTTTTCGGGAACTTGTGTATACTCGACGAAGAGATGATAGCGAGTGATTTCTGTGCTGACCTCTGGCAGCAGAGCGAAATCAACAAAACTTGTCCCCTGCCGTTCACAAGCATGCTCTAGTGCACGAAGAAGCATCTCCTCCCTTGTGCGCTCCCCGACTACATTGATTAGCGTTTTCATCCGCGTGATTTCTCCTAATTCAGGAGGATCCACAGATGAAAAGGTAACAAGGTCGCCCATCACGTTTCGGTAAAAGCCAGCATGATTTGTGACGAGAATCTGATAGGGTGTATTTACCTTCACATCACTGAGCGGAATGGGCTCCGCGCCCTCATCATCAATGGATTGGAACTCGAAGAAGGTCCTATCAATTGCGAGAACAATCCCTCTATCAGGGTAGATTTGGGCACCCATTGTCGCCTCAGTTGCTCCGTATACGTCCCAGATTTCAATATCTCCGAGGAGGTCGTGGATGATTCGCCTATGAGGTGTGATGGAGGTTCCACCAGCACCAAAGATGGTGAAGTTTGGCCACAGCTCCCTGAGATTTATCACTCCGTCCTTGGAGACTCGCCGGAGCTTCGCCTTTGTCTCATTATCCAGCTCTGGGTCAGCGAGTAGCTGGTCATAGAAACTTGTGTTGATTTTTCGAAGAAGCGATACAACAAGGGAGGTTACTCCGACGGTCATCCGGACATCGGCTGCAACGGCGTAGCGGGCGGTTAGATAGATTTTCTTTTCCCAGTCGGTTATCGCGTTGACCTCAGGGGGTGGAATAACAGAGCCATCTTGCCCCGCTCCTATGCTTATTTCTCCCTGCATCTGTGTCGACATCGCTGCGCTAAGTGCACCTGAAGCAGCAGATATATCAATGGAACCAATCGTACTATCAGATGTTGGAGGCGCGTGGAGGACAATCATAGGACCGTCCAATAAATCGTAATGCTCGCCATGAACAATATAGAAGAGTCCCCTCCTTACGCTCTCCTGAGTGTACACCCGCACACGATACTCGCCCAAAGGGAATAATTTTGCACGCCCGGTGGTCCCAGAGGTGGCCATGTAATACACTATCTTATCGGGGAAGAGAATGTTCTCCTCACCCGCCACACACCGCGCGATGTAAGGTCCCATGTTCTCATAAGTGGTGACGGGGACTCTCCGTTGGAAGTCCTCGACCGATCTTATTTCTGAGAAACCGTGATCTTTGCCATAGGCTGTGTCTTTGCATCTCTTCAATACCTTCCGTAAAATCATCTCCTGCGCTGTTGTGGGGTTCTCAAGATGCTTCATAAAGGGTCGGCATAACCTCTCATAGGCTAGTTGATAAGACGCGTCTCTAAGACTCATGCATCTCCCTCCTGCTGTGATAACTGAAAAGTGTTAGTATGTGCAAGTTAGGCTCCAAGTTTCAGCCTAGGAATAAGGCGGCTGAGTTCAGGAGTCAAGAGGTGTGAAACCTTGCCCTGTACTGGATCTCTTCCAAGTTTCCTTATCATGGCATCGAAACCACCAGGCTGCACTAGGACAATGACTGGGCTAGATAATGCTCTTTGCTTCCGTTTCGTATAATATGCGAAGCTCGCAGCTTTAAGGCGCTGGTCGACAACCTCCGTGAACTTCGCCAAGTCTTCAGGAGGATAGGTGAATTCGATGAAAAGAATATGGCGAACAACCGCACTAGTCATTTCAGGTAAAATAGCAAAGTCCATGAAATTAGTCCTGAATTGTTCACAGGTTCGATCAAGTACTCTGAGAAAGATTTCCTCGCTCATCCGCTCCTGAACAATATCCACAAGAGCGCTTTCCCTGCTTATTTCCCCAAAGACTGGTGGGTCCAAGTCAGTGAAGGTTACAAGGTCTCCAAGGTTAAATCGGTAAAACCCAGCAGTGTTAGTGACTAAAACACGGTACAGAGTATCACGCTTCACGTCGCAGAGCAGAATTGGCTCTGCATCCTCATCATCGTCTCGTATAAACTCAAAGAAGGTGTGATTAATCACTGGAATGAGGCCTTTGTCAGGGAAGATTTGAAGACCCATAGTCGCCTCATTTGCCGCATAACTCTCCCAGATAACGACATCCCCGAGCAAATCATGGATAATCCGACGGTAAGGTGTTATTGATACACCACCTGTAATCACAGCGCGGATGTTAGGCCAGAGCTCCTGTAGGTCAATGACGCCTTCAAAAGACACCTTCTGAAGCTTGGTCTTGGTCGTCTTATCAAGTTCTGGGTCCTTAAGCAGACGGTCAAGATACTCGTTACGGGTCATGAATAGCTGCCCAACTACTTTGGAGGTTACACCACCGATTGTACGGATATCTGCCGCAACAGCGTGCCGGGCAGTAAGATACATCTTCTTCTCCCAATCGGTTAACTCGATTACCTCTCTTGGCGGTACCACCCCAGCACCTTCACCCATTTGGAAGCTTTGGAGCATCTTCAGCTGCCTTGGCAGGGGAAAAGTAGAGATTGCCCCGCTGAAGTGGGCAACCTCGTAGTCACCGATTGTCTGCTTTAACCGCGATGCAGCGCTTATTGACAACCCCGCGCCATCCATTACGTCATACAGTCCTGTATGGACTAGGAAAGAGAGGCCCGCTAGAATCCGTTCATATATCACCTCTTCCACCCGTTGTACCCCTAGCGGGAAGTACTTGGCTGTGCCACTCGTCCCCGACGTAGCGATAAATATGAGGATTTTCTCAGGAAAAAGGACGTTCTGCTCACCCCTCATGCAGCGAAGAATGTAGGGCTGTAAGTGATCAAAGTTGCTGATGGGAACGGTTTGCTGGAAGTCCTTGATGGATTTGATATCGGCAAACTGGTGTTGTTTACCGTATGCGGTGTTCTTACATCGTTTCAAAACCCTCTGCAAACACGTCTCCTGCGCCGCTGCTGAATCCTCTAGATGCTTCAAAAAGGGCTTGCATATCCTATCGTAGGATGCTTTCACGAACGCCTCCCTAGGTATCATAAAGTTGTGTGCGTAGTAAAGGAAGAAGTACTTTTTGTAGAGGCTAGAATTACCGTGCAAGATGGGGAATAAGGCGGCTTTGTTCAGGGGTTAATAAACGAGGTACTTTACTATGTAACGGGTCTTTCCCGATTTGGCGTAGCAATTTGTCGAAACCGCCTGGCTGTACAGGAATTATGTGAGGAGGAGACAAAGTGTTATTCTTTCGGAAGTAATCATAATAAATCCCCAAACTCCTAAGATGAGTGTCGACTTCACTGGCAAATACCTTGAGGTCATCGGGGGGCTTTGTGAACTCGACGAAGAGATGATATCTAGTAATCTCCGTGGTGACCTCTGGCAACAACGCAAAATCGGTAAAACTTGTACTTTGCTTTTCACAAGCATGGTCTAGCGCGCGGAGTATCATTTCCTCTCTCGTCCTTTCACCCACAATATTGACAAGAGTTTTCATTCGTGTGATTTCCCCGAATTCAAAAGGATTCAAGCTAGCAAAAGTTACCAAGTCCCCGATTTCATATCGGTAGAACCCAGCGTTGTTTGTGATGAGAACTCGGTAGGGCGTATTGATTTTCACATCACCGAGTGTAAGAGGCTCCGCATCCTCCTCATCAGGTTGGAACTCGAAGAATGTCCGATCAATTGCTGGAACGATACCTCCATCAGGATAGATTTGGAACCCCATTGTCGTCTCAGTTGTCTCGTATACATCCCAGATTTCAACATCTCCGAGGAGGTCGCGTATAATCCTTCTGTAAGGGGTGATGGATACACCACCAGCTCCAAAGATGGTGAAGTTAGGCCATAGTTCTCTGAGATTGATGATACCATCTTTGGACACTCGCTGGAGCTTGGTCTTTGTCTCATTATCCAGCTCAGGGTCAGCTAGTAATCGGCCATAGAGGTTGAGGCTAATGTTTCGGAGAAGGGAAACAATGAGGGAGGATACTCCAACAGTCATCCGGACATCAGCTGCAACTGCATGGCGCGCGATGAGATATAATTTCTTATCCCAATCACTTATCGCATTCACCTCCCGGGGTGGGACAACAAGACGGCTCTCCCCTACTTCATAGCCCTCTAAACCCTGTGGTCGTAATGACATTGCGGCGATGTATACTCCCGCAATCAAATTATAGATGCCACATGTCTCTCCAGATGTTGGGGGCGGATGTATGGCTAAAGTTGCACCGTCAAACAAATCGTAGTGGTTACCATGTACAATGTAGAAGAGCCCTTTCCTAGCGGTCTCAGTAACGAACATCCTCACCATGTATTCGCTTAAAGGGTAATACTTTCTGGCACCTGTTGTTCCAGCAGATCCCACGAAATCCACGATTTTGTCAGGGAAGAGAACGTTCTGCTCACCCTTCATACAACGGGCGAAGTAGGGCTTCATATCCTCATAAGTACTGACTGGCACCTTACGCTGGTAGTCCGCAACGGTCTTGATTTCGGAGAAGCTGTGCTGTTTGCCAAAAACTGTTTCTTTACATCGTTTCAAGATTTTCCGTAAACACGCCTCCTGCGACGCAACCGGGTTCTCCAGTTTCCTTAGAAACGGTTGGCACAATCTTTTGTAAGCTAATCTGAAAGACGCGTCTCGGAGGCTCATACCCTTTCCCCCCACAATAAGACACAAAAGTGTTTGTCAGTTAGGTCGTCAATTCCAGCTAGGGATGATACAGCTGATTTCAGGGGTCAGGAAACACGCTGGAGATACTTGCGTCATTGCTGGCTTCGGAGGTCGCCACAAACACCAAAATCAATCGGTGGGATTAAATGACTGTAGATGCTAGTTACCGACTTGGTTTCAATCGAGGAATCAACTGGCTGGTTTCATGGGTTAGGAGTCGGAATACTTTACCTGCCCCGAGGGTTTTTTCTTGTTTCTTGAGTAGCAGTTCGAAGCCACTAGGTGCCACAGGTATAATCAATGGGCGGGTAATTATTTCGGTTTCGCGTTGTGTGGCATACGACGTATTCATTGAGCCAAGACGGTTGTCCACAAGGGTGGTGAACTCGTCAAGGTCATCGGGAGGT
>JAEOSX010000103.1 GCA_016840135.1 Candidatus Hermodarchaeota archaeon | reverse complement strand
GTTGAAATCTTCATCGCCATTCCAATCATGCCCTTCTTCATTCACCAGCTAACGATGGAAGCGCTACGCTACTTCAACTTCTTACTAATGATTATCTGCACTGTTTCAGTTATTCAGATGGTCGCCCATGCAAAGAAACATCTCTCTGGAGTAAGAGGCGGACCACCCTAACCCCATTTTCCCAGTTTACTTTAATCAACCTGGGCGGCGGTTACACGCCGCCTCTCCCTATTTTTTACAAGTATATTTCTCAATAGAAAGAAGTATTCTCCAAAAATTAGTATAGTCAATGAGATGCTTTAAAGGGAAGAATATTACATCAGGAAAAGATGAAATGTCCCGTGTTGTTTTGACTGCCGATTCCTCTCTCATGCACCAATTCATTGGTGCTCTGTATTCTGGTTTTCTATCTACATTCCCTAGACGTGTTGTACAGGACTTCCTCTTCAAACATGTTATTTGCAGATCAGTACCAGCTAACACCGATGGCACAACAGATTATCCTGTTCTTTCTCTTCGAGCTGTTGAGGCTATTCTCCGCAATGACAGCTACGGTGCAGAGGATGTGAAAATTGCACACCCACAGCACGTGAATCGTGTAGTAGACTCAAAGACCAAAATTGTAGGCGTTTCTGCATTTGATCCGCTAGGCATAGGACCTGCCACAACTTCTTGGGTCGCACTATGGGGTGGACAACCACAAAATCGACTAAAATTCGCAACCCTAATGAATCGTATTCGCCGCTTGAAGGAACGTCATGGATTCAAAGTGGTCTTCGGAGGGTCTGGCGCGTGGCAACTGGAAGACCCTCGAACCCAAGATTATTTCGGAATAGATCATGTGCTAGTTGGCGAGGGAGAACGAGTCATCCCAGAACTATTCAGTGAATTAGAAAGTGGGTCCTATTCAGAGGAGCGTGTTATTCGTGGTCAACCTGCTAAAGTGACCGAAGTGCCTAGTATCTTGGGGCCCACTAACACATCGCTTATCGAAATCTCGCGTGGCTGCGGTAAGGGGTGTAAGTTTTGTTCACCTAGCGTGGCTGGTCGACTCCGAAGCTTCCCTCTCGAAAAGATACTTGGTGATGCACAAGCCTACCTTGATCGGGGTATTAAATCGGTGACTATCCAGTCCGAAGATACACTCCGCTATGGCTCCTCAAATTTGGAGAGTGATGAGGATGCTGTTCTCACACTGTACAAGGAACTCTTCAAGATGGGTGTGAAACGGGTTATTTTAACGCACGCATCTATGATTACTTTCGCCCATCAACCCGACCTCATTTCTAAACTGACCAAACTTATCAGAAAGCATGGCTTACCTGGCTATGGGTGTCAGCCTGGGTTTGAAACAGGAAGCGGCCGGCTCATCAAGGAACTAATGCCAAACAAATGCTATCCTCGTGATCCAAGCGAGTGGCCAGAAGTAGTGCGCGAAGCACTTGACGTCATGCATGAAAACCGCTGGCTACCCTGTTGCACATTAGTAATGGGATTACCTGGTGAGGAAGAAGAAGACATCCGCGAAACGATTGACCTCATCAAGAGCCTCACACACCATCTAGCGTTCTTCTTCCCCCTCTCGTTTCTGCCAGTGAAACACACAGCTTTGTCCCAATCGGCTCGATGTGTTCGAGAACAAATGACAGTTGCCCATTGGGAGCTTTTAGAGGTCACATGGAAGCACAACCTCCGATTCTTTAACAAAGCCTTCGGATACGTCGCGGAGGGTAGGTTTCCTCTAATGAGAGTCGGTTTACGATTGGCTACAGGTGTATTCGGGTCCTTCATTATGCAAACTCTACGTACGAGGAAGAAAGAAGCAGAGAAGGCAGGTCGAAACTAATTAGAAAAGTTCCTGAAGGGAACAACCTTGGTTGAAACCGTCGAGTCACTAATCTCCGTTGACCAATGTAGACGTTGTGGAGCATGCATCGTAGCATGTCCAGTGAAGGCAGTCTCCCTAGAGGAATATCATGCAAAAGTGAAGGGCTGTACTGCTTGCTCTAGCCGCTCTAAGGGGCTTTGTGTAGAGGCATGCCCTGTTATCGCTGATTACGACAAGCTGGAGATGCGGGTTTTTGGTCGATTGCGCGAACGTAGTGAGGGATTTGGTGTATATCGACAGGTTTTCAAGGCAATCTCGCTCCATCCCAAACTACGCCAAGAAGCCTACAGTGGCGGCACAACCTCAGCTTTAACCTACGCTGCCTTGTCCTCTGGGTTTGTGGATGCAGCAATTATCTGTTCTTGGGGCGACGGTGAACCTTGGCGTCCTGGCCCAAGAATCATTCGAGATCCCAAGGATGTTGTGTTTGGGCTTGGGAGTAAGTACTTTCCGTCACCAAATCTTCGGGCTCTAGGAGAACTAGGAACTGCTAAACGTGTGCTCTTCGTTGGGCTACCTTGCCATGTAACTGCACTCAGAAAAATGCAATATTCAGATAATAGAGCTCTTCGAAAACTAACAAAAAAGATTCGTGTTGTTATCGGTACTTTCTGCGGGATTCCTGCAATGTTAACAGCAGAAAGTTTCGCAAAACATATCACAGAACGCGGTGTGCCCCTTGATAAGATAACTCGTGTAACTACCGCGTGCACTTCCCTACTCCAGGGAATACGGACCTATAGAGTACAAACTACAGCAGGACACATTGACTTCCCAATTCTATTTCTTCTAAGAGACCTCGAGAAGGAGCGGCTTCGCTGTGACGAGAACTGTTTTGATTATTCCTCGGATTTAGCAGACATATCAGTTGGAGGTACAATTCCGCCCGAATTACCTCCAAGATATGTTTCTAATGCTCTTTTTGTACGCACTCAGGTGGGTGAAGAATTAGTAAATCTAGCATGTAACTCACGGTTGCTTCACGTGCGCAAAATGGGTTCTCTCTTCCTACGTGGGCTCCGTCTTTTCCCTCCGTATTGGCGTAAACGATCTCGCTACCGACGTTATCGCGAAGAGAAAGATTCCCGACAGCGATTGAAAACCCTTATTGGCTAGTAAATTATCTTCCCTGTGCTTAAGTTATGACAAAGCACACTATTCTTGTCTACCCCGATTTGGCATACTCAGAATTACAGCGACCTGCACCTCCCTACTCTGTGCTTTTCATAGCAAACTCTCTTCAAGAGGCTGGCGTCGATGTGAAGCTATTCGACCTCCGCCACGACTCCATTGAAGATGTGGTTCGTGCCGCCACATCCACTGCTCCTAGCCACATAGGTCTCTCAGTGATGACTGGTCCCCAGATTCGAAGCGCACTTGAAGTCGCTGGAGCCCTCCGCCAAGAGGTACCTGACACAAAACTAGTTTGGGGAGGCATCCATCCGACAATCTTACCTCTCCAAACCTTGCGTCATCCATATGTTGATCTTGTAATCCGAGGAGACGGTGAGAGAGCGTACACACAGCTAGTTCAAGGTGTTCGCAATGAGCGGGTTCTAGGACTCGCTTTCAAGTGGAGAGGTAAGTTACGCAATGGTGGACTGGCGCCCCCAACAGACATGTCGACGGTGAGTGTTCCTTGGAACCTAGTTGATCCACGTCGATATATCACACGAGGTCGTACAAGTGCTCTTACCAGTCGGGGGTGTCCTCATCGTTGCGCGTTCTGTTATAATGCGATGCTTCGCCAGCCTTGGCGTGGCTGGACTGCCCAGCAGTGTAAAAGTGAGCTGGACCGGTTAATCGCATTTGGAGCAGAGGATCTTCTCTTCTTTGATGATGCGTTTTTCACGAATAAGTCGCGTGTCCGAAAGCTCTTTCCCTATTTCCGTCGGGAAGGACTAGCCTGGACCGCAGAACTCCGCGTAGACCAATTAACCAGTGAACTAGCCCATAGTGCAAAAAAAGCGGGTTGCCAATGTCTGTTTTTTGGTGCAGAAACAGGTTCACCTAGACTGCTTCAACTACTAAACAAGAGGATAACGGTCCGCCAGCTAGTTCGCAGCTCTCAAATTGTCAAAGATGCTGGAATTAGAGCTGACTATTCTTGGATGATAGGTATTCCCACTGAAACGTCTAAAGACCGCCAAACGACTATCGCCACTATAAAGGCTATGCAACGCATCTACCCTGCCGCTGAATTTGTGATAAAAATCTTCACTCCATATCCCGGGACACCATTATTCGAAATGGCACTGGAAGAGGGTGCGCGTTTACCTCAAACGTTGACTGGTTGGTCAGTCTTCTCGCGCTATCGGGCACTCGACTATCTGAGTCAAAGGAGGGAACTAGAAACTTTGGCATTGACTTCCGTCCTTGTTGGACGTCAAATGATTCAAAAGATG
>JAEOSX010000102.1 GCA_016840135.1 Candidatus Hermodarchaeota archaeon | reverse complement strand
GGCGTTGGTAAAACAAGTAATGCAGCCGCTGCAGCTCTTTGGGCAGCTGAACATGGTAGAGAAACACTCGTGTTAAGCACTGACCCAGCACACAGCCTAGGCGATAGCTTTGCCCAAGACCTCAGCGGCGGCGAGGCAGTCCCAATCAAGGGCGTTAAGAACCTCTTTGGGCTTGAGATTGATCCCCGGAAAGCCTATGCTGAATACCAACAAATGGCCCAACAACCGGAGATGGGAGAAATGGGCGGTATGGGTGATATGATGGGTCTAGGCGACTTGACAGACATGACTGCACCTGGTGCAGATGAGGCATTGGCCTTCTCCAAGGTTCTTGAATACATTCAGGAGTGTGAATACGACCTTGTGGTATTCGACACAGCACCCACTGGACACACGCTTCGATTACTAGGTCTTCCAGAAATGCTAGACAGCTTCTTCGGAAAACTCATCAAGTTCCGCCTGCGTATGGGAAACGTCTTTGGAAGGATTAAATCTGCTTTTGGTCGTGGCGACTCCGAACAAGACAACTCACTTGAACAAATGGAGAAACTAAAGGAGAACATTGCAGCGGCGAGAATCGAGTTAAGCAACCCTGAACGCACTCGTTTCGTAATAGTAATGATCCCCGAAGCGATGGCTGTAGCTGAAACAGAACGGCTCCTCCAAGCCCTCTACGAATTCCAAATACCCAGTAGCCACATTATCACAAATATGATCTTCCCCGAAATACCAGACTGCACCTTCTGCAAAGCCCGTAAAGAAATGCAAGAGAAGTACTTGGGTCAAATTAGGGACATCTACGATGACTTTACAATCACAGAGGTCCCCCTTTTCACCCACGAAGTCCGCGGGCTCCCTACACTACGACGTCTTAGTGAGCTCCTAGCCACCGGAATACTACCCGACCTCGGTGAATGAAGTTGAAAAAGAAACAAAGACAAATCCTGATGTTCTTCCTAATGTTCTTAATAATCGGTAGCGCATTCGTCACCGTTGCCCTTATAGCCTTCTCAATGCCCCCACTGCCTTAGCCAAGACCGATAACACAATAAGACTTATTAGGCGACATTTAGAGGCACTTGTTTAACAAAGAACTGGTTAGAGGCGTTAATATTGACATTCAGATGCACGAAATGCGGTAAGGAACTTGTTTGCCCCTACTGCTCGACACCCATCGCTAGCATGCAGCCCACAAACCGCTGCGTAGTCTGTGGAAAGCCATTTGCCACAATCCTTCCCAGCTCAAAATGCCCGAGCTGTGGGGCCAGGATAATGATGAAGGTGCGACCACAAATCGTTAAGAAGCTTCGACCTACCTAAGGGAACACCCACTTTCGACCTCTTTTGATTTGGGCGTAAGCTTTTATATAGAGAAGTGCAAACAAGCTAGTACCATTAATCGAGGTTAAACATGTCCGACGAGATTTGTTCTATTTGTAGCCTACCCAAAGACATCTGCCGCTGCCAAGAACTAGCTAAAAGCGAACAGCGGATAAAGGTGCACATAGAAAAACGTAAGTGGGGCCGGATTGTAACACTTGTCTCCGGTATCGATAGTCGAGAGATTTCCTTATCTGAATTGGTCACCAAGTTAAAGAATCAGCTTGCCTGTGGCGGTAGCGCCAAGGATGGTATAATCCTCCTCATGGGGGACCACCGCCATAATATACGAAGGGTTTTTGAGAAACTTGGTTTCCCCAGCGATAACATCGACATAAGTTAATCCACCAATCCCACACATCAAAGCCGCTAATCAAGCCATTTGAATTAGCCAATATGATAGGATTAGTCTAGTGTATAAAGGGAGAAAGGAAAACTTTTTACATTACATTTCTCCACATTGTGAACCCGTGCCGGGATGGTGTAAACTGGAAAACACCAGGCGCACTGGCAGCATTGAAGCCTGTGGCCGGCTCACAGGAAAACTGGAGTCAGCAGAAAGCTTTAGGTTTGAGTTCAAATCTCAGTCCCGGCACCACTTTTCCTGAAGTAACTACCAAATTCCTACTTTGATGGTGTTTGAAATGACAGGGATAAAGCGAGATAAGGATTTCGCGGTTGGTGGATTCCGAGATTTCTATCCAGAGCTGTACGGTAAAATTAGGATGATCATTGACGTTTTCCGTCAGGTCCCTAAGTTGTTTGGTTATGTGGAGTACGAATGCCCCACGGTTGAGCCTTTGAAGTTGTACCAGCTGAAATCAGGTGCAGGTTTGATAGAAGAATCCTTCAGAGTTACCGATCGAAAGGAGCGGGAGCTCGTGCTTCGCCCCGAAACAACCCCTTCACTTGCTAGGATGTTAGCTGCGCAGCAGCAACATTACCCCCGCCCTATTAGGTGGTTTTCCATTTCACGTGTTTTCCGTGATGAAACACAGCAGCGTGGTCGCGTGAAGGAGTTTTGGCAACTAAATGTTGACATCTTAGGGATTGAAGATGTAGCTGCTGACGCTGAAGTCATCGATGTACTTGCCAGCATCATCAAGACTATCGGTTTCACTCCAGAGGATTTTGTGATTCGTATTAATGACCGTCGCCTTGTAGAAAGCTACATCAAATCTCTTGAACTCAAAAATTTTGTTGGAATTATTCGCACACTAGACCGCCGAGATAAAATTGTGCAAGAGCTGATAGAAGAGCACCTTCGAAAAGAAAAACTACCAACAAAGAGTGTAACAGAAATCGCACTCTTACTTCGTCGTTTCGCTTCAGGAAACAAAGATGTACTCAGAGAATTACCAAGGAAAAAGAAGATACGAGAATTAGCCGAAAATCTGCCTTCAATCATTCAAGAAGCGATGATTAAGGCTCTTAGAGACATAGGCGTTCCTAGAGATTCAGCTGAAAAACTCTTCGAGTTCTCTTCAATCAGTGGCAAACCAAGTACCTTCCTTCAATCAATGGATGGCTTGAACCTAGATTCAGAAACACAACTGAAACTCGACCCACTACGCCAACTTGCCGCACACCTAGAAGAGCTAGGTATAAACGATTGCTGCGAATTTGATGCAAGTATCGCCCGTGGGCTAGACTACTACACAGGAATAGTTTTTGAAGCTTGGGACAAAAGTGCAAACATACCGCGCGCCATCGCTGGTGGTGGTCGGTACGATGATCTAGTTGATATTTTTGGAGGACAG
>JAEOSX010000101.1 GCA_016840135.1 Candidatus Hermodarchaeota archaeon | reverse complement strand
TTAACCTACCTCGTTGGCGCTCGTTTACTAAGTAATCTAGCTGTCATCGGTATTTGCTTATGCCTAGTAGGTTTTCAAAACAAGAACACTCGGCGTTTAATGATAGTGCTTCTCTTGGTGGGCATAATCAACGTTCTTGGTGGAGCTTGGTTCTTTATCGAGGTATTCTTTCTTCGTGTCTCTATAGGATTTCCCAGCGGTTCAACTAGTTTTGAATTACTCGCACAAATCATCCTGGTTTTGGGATTAGCCCTGATATCGGGAGAACAACGGGGTAAGCGGCACCTCATCTCTATCGGCGGTTACATCGTACTCATTGTACTGTTCCTTGGCTTAGTTCTCCACGTGTATACTGCGAATCTACTCGGTGTACCCCCAGTCCCCTTTGCTCTAACTGCAGGAGCTAGAATGCTTTTGAGCTGGCTTGCCATGGTATTCGCCTGGAGCTTCCTCTTTGCCAAGAACACTCCTGCTGAAATAATCGACCAACTTTGTCGGACCACCTTGGTATTAACCCTCCTAATCCAGCTCATAGCCTATACTCATTTTGCCTTCCAATACGGCTTCCTTCATTCCATGGTATCAGTCTTCTATTTCGCTGGCTCAATATCAGATAGTCTAATTCTTCTCGCAGATTTGATGTTCCTTGTTACCGCACTAGCAATCTTTGCCCAGACAATCGAGGTAATGCCAGAACACCGTCCCGCCTCCATCCGTTACGTCGCAGTAACCACGGTTCTAGTACTTTCAATACTAATGGGAATTCTACTAATTCTGACAGTAGCAACAGTTTCTCTGGCCCAGAATATTCTCCTGATATTCTTACCCCTCGATGAAGCAATCATAGCTCTACAAATGATGGGAATCGGTTTCCTCTCAATTTGTGGGGCTCTCTTGGTGGTTGGAGGTATTGTTTCGTTCTTCATCATAGACCTGTTATTCCGTCCACTGGAAACTCTTGAAGAACAAATAGCCGATGTAAGTGAACCAGGTATTACAGCCTATGAGGAGCCGCGCCACCTACTCTTCACTGAACTTCAATCCCTCTCTGACAACTACCGTCTTCTCGTTGAACGGCTTAAGCGTATCCGTTTTGAGCTACAAAAATCACGTCAAACAAGAAGGGGAAGGAGAAAGGTAAAACCTGGGATGCTCTCGGTGAAGGATCAATATGCAGATCTCCTAGCTTATCAGGTAAGGGAAGGTAGTCAGGAAATCCTCGGCAACGCAGAAACCCTAGCTGAAGTGCTCAAGGATGACCCTCGCGCCCGTGAATATGTGCTTGGAGTTATCCAGGAGGCAAAGCGGATACAAAGAATAATCAGTTCTGTTCAGACAATCCGTCAAATCAAAGCAGACCAGGTCCCCAATCTTTCTCGAATAGACATATGTGATTTTCTAGACAAGGTGATTGAAGAGGTAAAGGGGAGCTTCAATCGAAGAGAAATCACTTTTACATCAACGCTACCCAGGACAGGCTGCAAGGTATCTGCAAATCTCCTATTACGAGACCTCTTCACTAACCTTCTGCATTACATGATTGAGCAAAACCCCCAAAACAAAGTAGTCATTGAAATTGCAGCCAAGGAGATTACTTGGGCTGCCGTTGTGTATTGGCAGGTCACATTCACAGATAGAGATAATGTCATTCCAGATGAAGAAAAGGACCTTCTTTTCCGCCGAGACCTTCGCCCTGCACAGGAATTACCCCTAACAATTCTTCTTGCAGATGTAATAGCCGCCTCCTTTAAGGGAAAAATTGAAGTCAGCAATCGGATACCAGGAGATAGACGCCACGGCACTGTCTTTACGCTGAGGCTACCCTCTGTAAAACAAGGCTAGACCGAAACGAGCTGCTGACCACCGTCGCCATCTATGTGAAGTACCTTACCTTCTATCGGCCGGCGATAATGGCGACAAGAGAATAAACTGATGACGAGTCCACCAAAGAACTCTTGGTAGCCTTGCTCAAACACCTCATGAGCACGAACAATAAGATTCAGATGGTTTTCCTCAAGGAACTTCTCAGTCACATCACGACCAAACAGACGGCTTCCCCCACCCCGACAATTCTGTTTAAACCCCTGAATTTTCTCCTTTGGATCATTCCAAAGCAACTGAAACGTGACAGTGTTCTCTGGTTCCTCCTCCCGTGGTAAATCGTTAATCTCTTCAATATAGTCTAGATCTTCAGCAATACCACCATGCACTGCAAAGATGCCTTGATGTTTACTTACTGCTGCAAGGGGAAGTTCTCGGAAGCTACTGGCATAAGCCTCAGTCAGCCCACCTACCCTTTCCTTAACCTCTGAGTAGAATCCGTATCGTTCGTTGATTGATCTTGTCTCGTGATTACCTCTAAGAAGAATCAAACGTTCTGGGGTCTGACACTTAAGCTCGAAGAGCAGATTGATGTTCTCTACTTGATTAGGCCCCCTATCAACATAATCGCCTAGAAATACGAAGGTTGTGGGCGAGTCCCAGTATTTTCTCAAAAGGGATTTAGTAGCCTCCCAGTCACCATGGGTATCCCCAACGAAAACAAGAGGACTATCCGGTAGACGGATTAGCCTAGGTTCTCGACTCAGAACCTTAGACACCCGGGCTAGCAGCCCCTCTGTCCACTCCGGGCTAGAAACCTCTGCCTGATGAATGGGCCAGAAGAGGTCGTTCACAGCGTTCAACTCGTGTCCCCTCTAACTCACTTTCAATCGGGAACAATCCTCGTTCCTGCCTTGCTGACCAGAGCTTCAGTCAGTTTTTCAGGAGAAGTAATGATAACCTGTTTACCACCTTTCTCAAGGAAGGAGATAGCAGATTCGATTTTTGGTTTCATAGACCCAGCACCGAAATGTCCCTCTTTGAGATAGCGACGTGCCATTGATACATTCATCACGTCAATAGCCTTCTGGTCAGGCTTTCTGAAATTAACATAAACCTTGTCTACTGAGGTAGATATGAGTAAAAGCCGGGCTCCAATGGTAGTACCCAGCAAGGCGGAGACACGGTCTTTATCAATTACAGCAGCCACCCCCTTCAGAGCTCCTTCTGCCTCTTCAGCGACGGGAATTCCTCCACCGCCAGCTGTAATAACCACAAAGCCATCATTGAGAAGCTGTCTTATTGCAGGTAACTCGACAATCTTTAGTGGCTTGGGCGAAGGAACTACTCGACGCCAGCGCTGTGAGTCAACTTCCCTGACTTGCCAGCCCTCAGCTTCCCTGATTCTTGCTGTTTTCTCATCCATGTAGGACCCGATGGGCTTGATGGGATTGGCGAATGCAGAATCCTCCCTACTTACAACGACTTGAGTGACAAGGGTAACAACATGTTTAGGGAAACCGCGTTTCTGGAACTCACTGTGAAGAATCTGCTGCAACATGAACCCAATTGAACCTTGAGTTTCAGCTCCACATATCTCAAGAGGCGACTCGGGTATTTCATCAGCAGCAAGTTCTGAACGTCGAAGGCAAAAACCCACCTGAGGACCATTCCCGTGAGTGATTGCTACATTCCAGCCCAGTTGAATGAGGTCTGCGATGTGCAGGCATGTCTCCTGAGCAGCAGCATATTGGTCACGGATTGTTTGGTGCTCGTTGTCCTTTATGAGAGAGTTCCCACCAATTGCTACCACTGCAATCCGAGACTTCATAGAACATAACTTCCTGCGTACCCGAAGAGAGCACTATTGCCTCCTATCGCCCTTTTTATTCTTTCTTGCGGCTCTTCGAGTTTATATAGGGGCATCTCTTCATTAGAGTTTGTCATGGTGCAGCCAAACCGCTGGAGAAAACGTCTCTTCTTCGTTCTCGGAGTAACTATCCTTATCACAGGAATGCTCGTAGAGTTCATCGCAGGGCTCCTCATTCCGGGAGCAATCATGAACCTCGCCTACCTGAACGGGCTCTTCCTACCCCTCTTCATCCTCCTGTTCACAGCTGCCATGTATCTATTTCGCTTCAGTATATTTGGATGGTGGCGGGCTCGTTCGGACAGCCTCATATTCGCCATTGCCGCGCTCCTTTTTACAGCATTCACTATTGAGACTCTCTTGAACCTTCAAGCAGGTGCCCCTTGGAGCGATCTGGCAAGTACCAACCCTGTACTCATGATCTTGTTGTGGGCTTTTATCTTTCCATCCATCAATCCCTTCACAACAGGTTTTCTAGCG
>JAEOSX010000100.1 GCA_016840135.1 Candidatus Hermodarchaeota archaeon | reverse complement strand
TAGATAGGCGAGACGCTGGTGATACAAGCCCACCGACTCGAACTCGAGACACAGAAGGACGAACTGGTGGAATCCGATCCATTTCAGGGCAGCCTGTTCCTCAACGTACACAAACAAGAATTCGCCGTGGAAGAAGAGCAAAAAGATTAGAAACAATTGTTGTTGAAGGCGAAGAGAAGCCAGCAGCCCAGGCCAGGCCAGTGCAAACACAACCCGTTAGAGAGCATCCCAAACCCCAACCAGTAAGTAGCCCTGCAGCCCAAGCTGCTCCAGAGAAGCCCGCCATTGATGTTGAACAGCAATTAACAGCAATCGAACAGGAGATGTCCAAACTCGAAGAAGAAATGGGCGAGCCAGGAGCAGAATTCCCCTCCGCACCTCTCCCCACTGAATCTGCAGGCACAGACCAGACTGAAACCACTTCTGATATAGACTCGCTCTTTCCCTCTCTTGATTTACCTCAAGAGGACAAATCTTCTGAGATTAAGGCTTTAGATGAACTCTTGGCCCGGCTAGAGCAAAGGAGGAGAACGGGAAGCATCTCAGAAAGTACTTATGAGCGGCTTAGAACGAGATATTTGAAACGGAAAGCTGAGATTTCAAGTGGGTAGCGTCGCAAAGCAATTGCTTGAATATTAGGTTCTGTAAAGTTCTTCTCGCCGAAGTTTTAGGGTTGGTAATCGTTCCCGTACTTGCGTGATTCGATCGAGGTCAATCACTGCGCTAATGATTTGTTGCGAATTATCTGCTTGTGCTATTGCCTTACCTTCTGGATTAATAATAGCGCTTCGTCCACCAAAAGTGTACTTACCATCACTTCCAACGCGATTGCATCCAACTACAAAAACCTGATTCTCGATTGCCCGTGCCCTCAGAAGTGTCGCCCATACTGAAATCCGTTCAGATGGGAACTCTGCAGGAATGAAAATAACCTGAGCACCCCGAAGAGCCAAGGAACGAGTGAGTTCGGGGAATCGAATATCAAAGCAGATTGCTACACCAAATGTCCCTAAACTAGTCTTGAAGAAAGGTAATGCTGTTCCTGGAGTTAGATACTGATCTTCTGCAAAGAGGGGGAACAGATGAATTTTGTCGTAACTCCCGAGTATGCGTCCATCTTTCCCTATTAGCTTACAAGTATTGTAAATCTGCTTTCCCCTTTTTTCTAGCAGACTACCTGCAACAAGGAATATGTGAAAACGGCTAGCTAATTCACGAAGCAGATTAATGGAGTAGCCATCCTGCTTTTCTGCGAGCTCACTCGCCTTGTCTAAGCAATAACCAGTCGTAAACAACTCGGGTAGGGCTAATACATCAACCTTAAGACGTGCCGCATCTTGAATTGCTTGAACAACTGATTTCAGGTTAGCCTCCTTGTCACCAAGTGCAATATCAATTTGTGCACAGGCAATATGCAATTGCATAATATACCAGACATAGACGTGTTTCACTCAAAACTCTAGCGATGACATCAAACCTCAGAAAGCTTTTTGTTTAAAGCGCTTTTAGCTCACAAGGATGTTTTATGACTGATGTTGAACTTAAGCCTGCAGTTCTCATGAAAATAAAAGATTTCGCCAATCTGATTCGTTTAGTTAGTTTTTGGACGATGCGGGAGCGAACAGCAACTATACTTCACTTTCAGAAGGGAAAAAGGCATATCATGGGAACTTACACAATACTCCCAGGTTATTACAACCTAGAAGGGCTGCCGCTTTTTATCTACATAGAACAAGAGGAAAGCCCGAAAGGCCCCTTCGTCAAATATCGAGCTGACCCAGCAGAGGAATGGGGATATTCAGAAGGAACCTTTGATAGGCAATATCCAATCTATATACCCTTAATTACGCTAGACAAAGTACCCGTATTTTTATCCAACGTCTAGAGCAATTAATTTGTTTTATCTTCTATGAGACAACCGCGCGCTCCGCATTAATCAAGAAGCTCTGTCGCCACCTTCTCCTACTTCATCTGATGTTGGTAAGGTTGGAGATTCATCGGACACTGCGAAGAAGCTTATCATGTAAGCGATGACAAAAATTAGGCTTGAACCAACAATTAGAATCTCCTTTAGTAGGAATATGTCGAAGGTACGAAAGAGTTCAACAAGAATGAAGGGGAACAGGAACAAAATTCCGATAATAGAAAGCTTCGTCTCACTCTCAATTCCTGCACAGTATTTCGTGATGTATGAAATTACAACGATAGCTAAACAGGCCATGTTGATATAGAAGATAAAACCTGGTATATCCCCTACAATTGACAGTGGATCAATGAGTGATAATCCAAACCCAAAAGGATCAAACCAAGGATTCACGAAGATAAATAAAAGACCAGCAATAACGGCTTCTAGAATCCAAATAAACCAAATAATACCACCTTTCTCTTTACGAACTTGTCCTCTTGCGTCTAGTGTTCCATAGGAGAGATGTAATAGGGACCCCACGGCTAAAGCGTCCACTAGACAACAGGAAACAAAGTAGATTGGTTCAACTAGAGCAAACCATGTAGTAAAGATGAGCGGAGCGATATAGAATAGAAATTGCTGGAACCAGAATATAAGAAGAAAGACTGGGAGAGCCGCTAAAAGGCAGAAAAGAAGAGCAGTATAGAGGAGGCGAGCCCCTGGTCCTTTATTCCAGATAAACTCTGAGTGGAAGACTATACGCCATGCAAGTACAAGTGCAGCGAATACAGCGAGTGGTGGAGATATGAAGGGAAAAAGGAAGAATGATAAAATGATTAGAGTGTTGAAGCCATAGAATAACCGCCAGCGAAAGGGGATGATTGTTGTTTTCTCTGATAAAGCGGAAAACGCGTGGGTGGTCCGCTCCTGGAATATGAAAATAAACAGAACCCAAGGAAATGCGAATACCGCAGGCATTATGATATAGCGAAAGGCACTAGGAATCACTCCAGGTACAATGGTGAAGTGAAAAAGCACTGCGAAATAGAGTGTCAAACCCACAGCTGCGATTATTGGGGTTAGTATCCTCGATGCTTTGGAGCGCGCCTCAGCTGACATAATCCTCCACTAGATAAGAACAGGGATTTTAACTTGCTGGCAAATACAAGACTCGCCCACATTTTATTAGAAACGCTTAAATGGCTATCCAAGTAAGACCCTGAATATACTTTATAGCCATAAATTAATTGCCAATGGTGCACTATTATGGGACCAATTAAAGTCGCAATCGCTGGATTGGGTAACTGCGCTTCTAGCCTAGTCCAAGGTGTCTACTATTACAAAGACATCACTGGAAAAGAAGAACGAGTTACAGGACTAATGCACCCCGACTTCGGGGGATACCTTCCACGCGACATCACATTCGTAGCTGCCTTCGAAATCAATAAGGAAAAAATCGGCAAAGACATAGCTGATGCCATCTTCGTAAAACCCAACTGTGTAGCTGAATTCGCCAAGGTCCCCAAACTCGGTGTAAAAGTTCAGCCAGCTCCAATAAAAGACGGCGTCGCTGAACATATGCAACGACCCTTTATCTGTTACGATCCTAAAGAGTTACAACCAGTCGATGTCGCCGAGGAATTACGGCGCAGCGGCGCAGAAATGCTCATCAATTTCTTGCCAGTCGGGAGCGCGGAAGGCTCCCGCTATTACGCCCAAGCCGCATTGGAAGCAGGATGCGGTTTCATAAATTGTATACCAGAGTTTATCGTTTCCGATGCTGGCTGGCAGGAGAAATACCACAAAGCAGGCTTGCCCATGGCAGGAGATGACATCAAAAGCCAAGTAGGGGCAACAATACTCCACCGCGTCTTAGCCACTCTTCTAATGGATAGAGGAATCGATATCAAGGAAACATATCAGCTAAACATCGGTGGTAACACTGATTTCGAAAATATGCTTGCAGAGTACAGGCTCAAGAGTAAGCGGATTAGTAAAACACAGGCTGTTACTAGTTTACTTCCTTACCCAGTTCCGACGAGGATTGGTCCCAGCGACTATGTTCCCTTCCTTAGTGACACAAAGGTTTGCTACATCAGTCTTCGGGGAGAAAAGTGGGGAGGTCATCCTATTGAAATTAGTGTAAAACTTTCTGTGGAGGACTCGCCCAACAGTGCTGGAGTAGTTGTTGACGTCATCCGGGCGATGAAGTTAGCATTAGATCGTGGTGTCAGTGGCCCACTTCTCGGCATTTCTTCATATTCTTTCAAGCACCCACCTCAGCAGGTAGTTGATAGTGCTGCTAAGCAATGGGTTGAGGATTTCATTGAAGGAAAAGTTGAGCGTTAATCATCTGGCTGCGAAGGCATCGTTAGCGGAGAACCTGAAAGCCAGAGCTCACGTTTGAGGAAATCGCGGATTGCTACGCGAATTGCTTCGCTCCTTGTTGGGAAAGTTCCACGTTCGACAAGTGTATCTAATCCCTTCACGTATGCCTTCGGTAACTTAACTGAAACTAGGTGTAAGCGTATTACCCGTGTCATACCCAGGTATTACCCATACCAGATAATTAAGGCTTTCTTGGAATAGCCACCCTCAATTTCCTACTCGGATTTCTCGGAAAAGCCTTTTAAGCCAAAT
>JAEOSX010000099.1 GCA_016840135.1 Candidatus Hermodarchaeota archaeon | reverse complement strand
TCCTCATCTTGGCACTAATTTATTCTCCATTCATTGTTTCCTTGCCTGGTGCTACATCAGTAGCACTAACCCCGCTTAATGACACAGATTCTGTGTCCAATCTACCCACAGAGAGGTACAGTGGGCTGGGTAGTGTTTACCCAGCTTGGGCCCCCACAGGTGAAAGGACGGGGCTGGACTCTCTCCAAGAGGCGCCCAACGCAATCGTAGCGACCCTCACCCCCCAGGCCATAGGCGTGGCCCTTAGCTGGCGCTACCCAATAGCTGGTGTTCGTTCTTCTCCTTGTGTGGCGGACCTGGAGGGAGATGGAACGCTGGAGGTGCTGATAGGCTCTTGGGATAGCTACCTCTATTGTTTCGATCACACCGGGGGGCTGGAGTGGCGCTACCAAGCAGGCGGTCGGGTTGATTCCTCTTCTCCCTGTGTGGCTGATTTGGACCGGGACGGGACGCTGGAGGTGCTGGTCGGCTCCGAAGATACCTATCTTCACTGTGTCAATCATACCGGGGGTCTCGAGTGGCGCTACGATACAGGTGGACTGGTTCAGTCCTCTCCTTGTGTGGCGGACCTGGAGGGCGACGGCGGGAATCTGGAGGTGCTGGTGGGGTCCAATGATGGCGACCTCTATTGTGTCAATGCTACCGGGGGGCTGGAGTGGCGCTACGGAACCGGCGGAACTGTTGTTTGGTCTTCTCCGTGTGTGGCGGACTTGGACGGGGACGGGACGCTGGAGGTGCTGGTGGGGTCCAATGATGGCGACCTCTATTGTGTCAATCGTATCGGGGGATTGGAGTGGCAATACCCAACAGGTGATATGATTTATTCGTCGCCTTGTATGGCGGACCTGGACGGGGACGGGACACTGGAGGTGCTGGTGGGCTCCTTCGATAACTACCTCTACTGTATCAGTCATACTGGGGGGTTGGAGTGGAGCTACGCAACCGGGGGCGATGTTGCTTCTTCTTCTCCGTGTGTAGCGGACCTCGACGGAGACGGGACCCTCGAAGTACTGGTGGGCTCACGGGATTCCTTCCTCCACTGTGTCAGTCATACCGGAGGGTTGGAGTGGAGCTACGATACAGGTGAACAGGTTTGGTCTTCTCCTTGTGTGGCGGACCTAGACGACAACGGGACGCTGGAGGTGCTGGTGGGCTCCTTCGATAACTCTCTGCATTGTGTTAATGCCACAGGTGATTTTGTGTGGGAATACCCAACAAGCAACAATATTGAGTCTTCTCCTTGTGTCGCTGACCTCGACGGGGACGGGATACTGGAAGTGCTGGTGGGCTCCTTCGATAACTACCTCTACTGCCTAGCACTCACGGGGGTCACGGCCTCAGGAGCTGCTCCCAGATACAGCTTTCTTGGCGGGATATTCCACACCGGCTGGCCAGATACCGATGGGGACCGCTTGGACGACCTCAGCGAAACAAGCTATTTTGGCACGTTGCATAAGATGGCTGACTCGGATGAAGATAGTCTTCGGGATGACGTGGAAGGCCTCTATTATCCTAACTTGGATCCAAGGAATCCGGACACAGACACAGATGGGTTACTGGATGGGGAAGAAGTCCTTATCCACGGTACCGACCCGCTGAACGAAGACAGTGATGGAGATGGGCTAACTGACCCAGAGGAGATTGACACATATTTCACCGACCCCACGGAGGACGATTGTGATGCAGACGGACTCACTGACGGCGAGGAGGTCGCCCTCGGAACCAATCCTTGGGAGGCTGACTCGGATGGTGATGGCTTGTATGATATCGAGGAGGTGACGGACGGATTTGATGGGTACCAAACGGATCCTTGGGACCCCGATTCTGATGATGATGGGCTGACGGACCTAGAGGAAATCGTGTATAGCACCCACCCCCTCAACAACGACACAGACGATGATGACCTGCTTGATGGTGATGAAGTAGCTTATGGGACGTCACCGACCGATTCTGATACCGACGGAGATGGAGTAGACGATGGGGATGAAATCGCTAACAGTACAGATCCCACCGACTCTGATAGCGATGGGGACGGATTAGACGATGGGGATGAGAATTCTATAGGAACTAATCCCTTGGATGGTGATACAGATGGGGACGGGATTGATGATTTCGAGGAAACCGTCGCGGGTGCCGATGGCTACATTACAGATCCTACCGAAGCGGATACTGACGGGGACGGAATCGACGACGGGGACGAAATCGCTAACGGTACAGACCCCACTAGAGCAGATACTGATGGTGATGGCTTGTCGGATTTAGAAGAGTTAGACCAGGGCTACGACCCTACTGACCCGAATGAGCCTCTGACCTCCGATGGCGGTAACCCCTTTCTGATACTCGCCTTTGGTCTAGTGATCTTCTTAGTATCGGCAATCATGGCACTCGCCGTTTATAGAAGAAATTGATTACCACTATCTTAATCCTCAAGCTAGTTTCCACTTGATGGTTCCTAGTCTTGTCAATAAGCACTACTCTAATCGTGGACGGCTCGAGCCGCCTCGCGCGGTGAGCACCGCAAACCCTGCAAGAGCCAGCTGCCAGGCAAAGCCGTACACCTGATCTGGTGAGCCAGGTAGTCCATGAAACTTGCATATTCCAGGGAATGGTCCTGTGCCTGGAGGTTTGACAAAGTTGCCTTTAAGTAGCTCTCCGCTAAACTGGAATTCAGTTGGGTAGACGCGTGGCTTCTCCATGTTCCTGAACCCGATCATCGCATTATGCTCATCAAAGACCTCCCCTCTTTCCTCATAATTAATTAGAAGGTTTCTTCAACATCCTTAGTTGATTGTACTAGAATAGATTATTAACTAGTTACCCACACCTTCAAGGCATTATTCCTTTATTCTGGGGTTGATTAATTGCGAAAGTTAGGTAGGAAGTCTTCCCTCGTTGCTTTGGCATTCATTTTCTTGATTTTTCTTGGTCCCTTTCTAAGTAACCCATTAGATGTTCCAACGCCACAGACCAATCGGCACTGTGGCACTGATTCACTGGCTGCAACTCCAATTACACTCCCGAAGGCAAGGCCATCATTCAGATGGGACTTCGAAACAGGCGGTAGTGTACAGCCTTCTCCTGCTGTAGCGGATCTAGATGGCGATGGGCACTTGGAAGTGCTAGTTGGATCGTGGGATAACTATCTGTATTGTGTTGATTCCACGGGGGATGAAGTGTGGAAATATTTTGCGCGTTCCACTTATTCTTCTCCTGCTGTAGCGGATCTAGATGGCGATGGGCACTTGGAAGTGCTGGTGGGGTCTGAATTTGAAGGTCTATATTGTTTGAGTCGAACTGGGAGTTTAGTGTGGCAAAACCCAATAGGTAGCTATGTTCATTCTTCTCCCTGTATAGCTGACCTGGACGGTGATGGATTCCTGGAGGTGCTAGTAGGTTCCTACGATAACTATCTCCATTGTGTTAATGCCACGGGCGATTTAGAGTGGGAATACCCAACAGGCGGTGATGTTCTTTCTTCTCCTTGTGTGGTGGATCTAGACAACGACGGGATGCTGGAAGTACTGGTAGGGTCTCGAGATGATTATCTTCACTGCGTTAATGCCACGGGCGATTTAGTGTGGGAATACCCGACAGGTGATGAGGTTCACTCTTCTCCCTGTGTGGTGGACCTAGACAATGATGGAAGCTACGAAGTGTTAGTGGGTTCCTACGATAACTATCTGCATTGTGTCAATGCTACAGGTGATATGGTGTGGCAATACCAGACAGGTGATGATGTTCACTCTTCTCCCTGTGTGGTGGACCTAGATAACAACGGGATGCTGGAAGTACTGGTAGGGTCTCAGGATAATTATCTTCACTGTGTCAATTCTACCGGCGATTTTGTATGGTGGTACCAAACAGGCGACGATGTTTCTTCTTCTCCTTCGGTGGCTGATCTGGACGGGGACGGATTGCTGGAAGTATTGGTGACATCGATAGATGGGAATCTGTATTGTATCAATCATGTTGGAGGATTGGTCTGGGCATACCTAATGGATGGAATTGCTATGTCTTCGCCCTGTGTAGCTGACTTGGATGGTGACGGGGTCTTCGAAGTGCTCGTGGGGGACTATGCTGGCTATCTTCATTGCCTCGGGGTCGAAGGTGTTACATCTTCTGGTAGAGCTCCTTGGTATTGTTTTCGTGGCTCCGTTTTTCACACAGGATGGGTGGACTCCGATAGCGATTATTTGGATGATTTGACAGAAGAAAGTTATTTTGGTACTTTGATTACCAATGCTGATTCTGATGGAGACGGCTTGGAGGACGGCCAGGAGGTCTTGCGCTCTCCCTCTTTAGATCCGCATGATCCTGACTGCGATGATGACGGACTGACAGATGGGGAAGAGGTGCTTACTTACTATACCGAACCCCTAGACTCTGATTCGGACACTGATGGTCTCACCGACGGTGAGGAGGTACTCTCTGAAGGTACGGATCCCTTAGACGACGACAGTGATGCTGATGGTCTCACCGACGGTGAGGAGGTACTCTCTGAAGGTACGGATCCCTTAGACGACGACAGTGATGCTGATGGTCTCACCGACGGTGAGGAGGTACTCACATACGAGACCAATCCGCTGAATGCTGATTCAGATGGCGACGGCCTGTATGATATCGAAGAGGTGACCGACGGGTTTGATGGATACCTGACGGATCCCTGGGACCCCGATTCGGATACGGATGGACTAACGGATTTCGCCGAGATTACGTACAATACCAATCCCCTAATCAACGACACGGATGACGACGGTCTCCTTGATGGTGAAGAAGTCACCCTGGGGACGAGCCCCCTCGACGACGATACGGATGCCGATGGCATTGGCGATTATGAAGAAACTGTCGTGGGTGCCGATGGGTACATCACGGACCCAACGGCGGCCGATACCGATGGCGACGGAGTAGAGGACGGGGATGAAATCACCAACGGTACAGACCCCACCGACCCGGATAGCGATGGCGACGGACTAGACGACGGGGAAGAACACACTCTAGGTACTGATCCCTTGAATGCGGATACGGATGGAGACGGGATTAGTGATTTCGAGGAAACCATCGCGGGCACCGACGGGTACATCACGGACCCCACAGAGGCAGACACAGACGGGGACGGAATCGACGACTTGGACGAAATCGCCCAGGGAACGAATCCCACGAGCGCGGACACCGATGGTGACGGCTTATCAGACGGTGATGAACTCGCTCAGGGCTATGACCCAACAGACCCGAATAATCCGCTAATCGCAGAGGGTGGTAACCCTGCACTGATTCTCGCCTTCGGTCTAGTAGTCTTCTCAGTATCAGCAGTTATGGCACTCGTCGTTCACAGAAGAAAATAACTCGCACCTATCCTACGACACACTTTACTAGCCTGTTGCTGAAAACCCAATGGTACCACTGCACTTTCTGTAAGCCTGGAGAGGATTATCAGGGACTACTAGGTTGTCCTTTTGTCCACCCTTTCAGAGAAACCCGAGGTAATGCATTAAACCAAAGATGTGGTAAATGAGGGAGATAATTGTACCAATGAGGCCAATCCAGGTTAGAATGGTTGAGAAGCCCGGTGTAGTAGCAACTGGTGTGACCGCCTCCGGTTGTAAGTCCTTGGGAAGAGATTCCGGTCGTTTAGTTCCCTTGGGTCCAAAGGCATCAATTTCTGGAAAGATTACCGTCTCGACAACACCACGTGTTGTTAGCTTGGTGAGGGAATGGATGAAATTCTGCTTCTTCAAGCCAAGCAAGTTCGCAGCAGCTGCTATGCTTGTAAGCTGAGTTATGGAGGCGATGAACCCTGCAACGACACGTAGTGTTATGAGCTCATTCCATTGTCTGGCAGCAATCCAGATCCCCATGAAGACGAAAATCAGGGGCACAGAAAACCATAGAGAACCCAATGCCAGGAGAACGCCAAAGGCGACAAGCCCTGCAATGGCGATGCCAACCCCAATACCAATGTAAAGGGTGTATCCTTCAGTAAGCCGTCCAAAGTTCTTCCGATCCAGTTTCATATCCACCACACCAAGTATGAGGCGTCTTGATGATGTTTAGGTGATTGCATATAATAATAGTGTTTCTTTTATTCTAATTGCTCTAAGGAATTACACCCCTTCTACCCTGCCCGGAGGAGAGTTGATAAATTATCCGTAATGACAAAAAACCATAGATAATCGAGATAATACCAATTTAAAAAAAAGGTAAGGGAGAAACTTCTCTCCCTTTTTTGACTAGAAATCCCTGGCTTTCTTAAGATTTCCTTCTGCTCAGTGCAAGAAGTCCTGCAATTAATGTACCCAACATTATAGTAGCAGCAATAGCAATGAAGAGAGCCATCTGACTCCCAACGGTAAAGACTCCGATTAAGGCAAACCATGTCCAAACCACTGCTATTGATGCGCCTGCAAGCCAACTAATTACTTCTAATACTTCAACCAAATCTTTCACTATCCAAATGATTTCTCACACCCGTATGTTTCCATTTTTAAGTTTTTGTGTATTGCCAAGGAAAGCGTTATCCAAATTGGTATCTCAGACAGAGCCTTCAACGTGAATGGAGCCCAAATGGCACGAACTATCGAAGATAAAGCTGGCTTTTTACTGACTCCATTCGTCGAGTACCTTGGCAGCTTCTGCCGCAACTTCTGGGTCTTCATCACTTAACCGAGCCTTGAGGTAAAACAAGTAGGAACTGGGTCGTCCCAGCGTTACAGCCAAGTCATCGAGGGCTTGGACCGCATATCTCCGGAGCCCGGGATCTTCGGAATTAATACACACGGTCGCGATAGGTGATAAGGCTTCAGCAATACGCCGCTTGCCATCCTTGGTTTTGCTTTCTCCAACATGCTCAATTACCGTCTTGACTGCCTTCCGCGCCCAGTGCCGAATCCCGTTGTCCATAGCAATCATTGCCTCCCCGAGGAGGGTAAAGGCTCGGTTGAAGCCAGTGTGAAGTTGAGCCTCTTGTAACTGGCCAAGCATTGCATTAGTAATCGTCGTGTGACTTAACACGTGAGCTTTGAACTCGTCTGTACTCGGAAACGCCTGTCCACAAATTCCACACTTATGCGTTTTCACAATACTTCACTCCTCAACACTTTGGAACTGGTGAGATTTGCAGTGTCTAGTCTGTTGAATCAGCTGGATGAGAGTACTACTGATATCTTGCGAAGTTCGCTTCAGATTGTATAAACTTTCTTCAAATCCTAGCACTTCAGTATACATGAACCAGCCAAGAATGCATTAAGACTAATAGACACTGCCAGCTGCGCCAAGTAAACTTAATAGTCAAAAACGAGAAGATATGTCGGGGGAAAATCTTGGCGTTTCAGTTCCCTGAAGACGATGTCGAAGCCCATCGTCAAGGCAGAATTATTAGTAAACAACACCGCTCACTTTTGGAATTAATAAGCCGCGCAAGAAGTTCCATGGAATCGGGAGAGTACCAAGAAGCGTTAGACACCCTCTTATTGGCCCTTCCAATAGCCCGCGATACAGGCAACCGACGACAAGAATACCATATCCTCAGTGCGATGGGAGACGTATATCTGAAACTCCGAAAATACAAAGCAGCCATTAAATGCCAACGGCTAGCCATCAAAGTCATCAAAGAGGATATGAAAGCTTGGATCAGTGAAGCCCAAACCGCACAAGAGAAGCGCCAGCGAACCCAAGCGGCTGAAACCCAACCCGCGGGAATCATCTCAACCCCTCGCCGATACTCTCGTCAATCCTCTCGCCGGTCTCGCTCTAAATCCAAGTTACCCAAGTGCCCCGAGTGTGGGAGCGCTATTGAAACCGATGATACATTCTGCATGAGTTGTGGAAAAGAAGTGGTCCCATCAAAGTAGGTTCTAAACCCGCAAGGTGTCGACCACGACCCTGTTCCCCCTAGCTTCTAGCGTAAAGCCCTAAGCTTTGAATTCCTTACCTATTTTGAACGCTCTAGCTTGCATTTCGCCAATAGACCAATACGACGGGTTCCCCTCAATACCCGTGTAGATAATAAGGTTCATCTTTTCCAGATCTGGTTTGCCATCTGATAGAAAGCGTTCATCAAAAAAGGTGTTAACGGCAGTCCCCAACACTACGAAATGATCCGGCAACTCATTCAGACTAGTCAACGTTAGCTCCATCGTCAACGGGCACTCCTCAATCATGGGAGCCTTTGTATCACCATAAAAGATAGTAAACAACTTTGACTTGTCTGCCTGCCTTCCTGAAGTAACGCCAATGTAGTCAACCTTTTGCATGAGGTCAATCGAGGGGAAATTTATGGTAAAGGCCTTGTTCTCTCTGATACCCTCCATTGTATAATGCTTCACGTTAACGGACACCATCCAGACAGGTGGTGACCGGTTCACACGACTAGCCCAGGTAAGGGTCATGAAATTAGGTCTGCCATCGACAATTGACCCAATAATCACACAGGGCATCTGATAAGGAGAAAACCTCTGATCAAGCTTGACGAATGTCATGAAAACGCCAGCTCCAAAGGAGCGAAAGTACCTATAACCATCGTGTATACGGCAAATTACAGTATAACGAGGAGTCAAATGGAACACCTACATGACTGAAGGGGTTCTACACACTGTTCCATTCTTCTAGTAAAGATTAAAATATAATCAGGCAAGCTAGTATGATTGAGGGAACTCATTGGGTAAATCGTTTCGATACGATAGGGACAGTCGAAGTGGTAACACTACACCGATGGAAGAGAGGATTTCCTGGCTAATCACCCAAGGCAAGGTCATGCTAGGCCTTTACAGGAAGGGCAAAACACCTGCTGAAAAAGAGCAGGTGAAGCGCGAACTAACCAGCCTGTACAAACAACTCACCCAGATATCCCCTGTGCTCTCCAGCCAGCGCAGGTACAAAGACCTCCTCACAGTGCAAATAATCCAACTAGAGATTACCAGAATAACAAGGGTCCAAGGGACCGAAGGCGTGATACTTGGGGGTATCGGCTCAACCTATCTGGTACTACGGGAGTACTCCAAAGCGAAAAACTTCCTAGAGCAGGCAATCCCCATTCTCCAGGCAACTGATAACCAGGCAAGCCTGTGCAATGTGTTGCATAACCTCGGTGAAGTCTGCCGCCTCACAGAGTGCTACGAGGAGGCACTGAGGCTGTTTGACCAGTCACTGGCTATCAACCCGGACCGACCGACCTGCTGGTATGTCAAAGGTATAGTGCTTGAGCAGCTGGGACACCCAGACGAAGCGATCAACAGTTACAGGTACTCACTCAAGCTCAAGCCAGATTTTGAGCCAGCCCAGAAAGCACTAACCCGGCTGGGCATTGCCGCCTAGCAGCACAACGTCAAGCAGCACGTTAACTGGGGGACGATGAGTGCAACAGGATGTTCATTAGTTTTCTAGAGTTTACAGTAAATATAACCACTAACATCTGCTTAATAGTTGTTCAAGTGGTTTGTTTTATTTCAGGTCTGAAAGTTAAATCAACGTTAACACGAAATAATGACTTGAATTTTATGACATTAATTACATATAACTAACTTCTTATTATAATAGGGTAAACTAACAGAAACGTCTTTCTATACTATTAAAGGATATGCGTTCCCAATCGATTATTAATGTTAACGATACTTTTGTATAAACAGTGGTGTAAGGTTTTCGCCCTAAAGTAAGTAAGTTATAGCCGCAACGAACCACCAAAACCAAGAAACAAGAACACAGAATTTAAGCACTAGACAACGACGAAAAAGTCACAACCAATACACAATATTTACCCTGCCCGGAGAGCGGTTATTGATATACCTTATAGGGAGAGGAGAAGCATCTTTAACCCCAGGAGTCATTATATATTCTTGATCTAGGATGAGAGTCAAAACACTCGTTTTCACATTAATGCTTTTCACCTCTTGTCTTCTAGCGGTAACACCAACAACCCAAAGGCCACAACCATCACAAGCCTTGGAAAAACAGGTTGATACGTTGATGGTTTACAGGACAATCCCACAAGACCTTACACCTGAACAAGCAGCACTCCAGGCAGAGAATATGTTTGGTCTCTCAGGACAAATACAAGAGCATGAGGGCTCATACTATCTCACAGTAGGCAACAAGACCCTGATAGTAAACAGCGTAACTGGGGCAATATGGTACACCGACTACACTCTACTCTGGAACATCTCCGTTACACCAACATTACCCAACTTGGACACTTGCCAAGGCATAGCAGCAGAGTTCCTCTCTACCCACAGCCTACTACCTGTTGGTGCCTACCTCAAGGATTCAGGGTCCACCAATGCAACCGCCCAGAGTGTGGAAACAGAAGAAACCCTCTCCAAGATTCTAAGCTACAGCATAAACTATGGTGTCATGTTGGGAAGCATACCAGCAGATGGACCAGGAGCCGAAATATCGGTCCATATAGGCGATGGCGGAGCAATCATTGGTTTAGAATGCCAGTGGAGGTCCCTCGAAAGGTACAGCGAATTCCCAATAATGCCCACAAACTTGCTTGAGGCCACTCTCGAACACAGCCTCCACGAAATTGATGAATACGAGATAGAATCACAGACCCTGGTCTATTACACAGAGCCCGGTGATGTCGATCAAACCTATGTTTACCCAGCCTATAGGTTCGAAATCACTTCTGAAATGGAAGGAGAAGAATTCAGGTTCACCAGATACATCCCAGCAACCGAGTTCTCACCCAAAGTAGAAATCACATCTCCCACCTATGGGGCAAGCTTCGCCAATGGAATCGCCCCCGACACCATAAGCTTCGATTGCCAAGTCACCTACGGAGCCGCACCCTACAACTACTCCTGGAGCTCTGCAGAGACAGGAAACCTCGCAACCACCAAATCCTTCAGCACAAACGCCCTCCCCATTCTTAGCAGGGATTCAGTGATCTATGCTCATACCGTCACAGTCACCGTCGTGGATGCTAACGGTCAAACATGCCAAGATGTTGTCCTAATCACCATCACTCCTGGTATCCCTACCATTACCGTGATCATCGTCGTCATCGCAACAATAGCAGTCATAGGGGTTGGTGGCGGAGTCCTCCTACTACGCCGACGGAGACGAAAGCTGCTCGCATTACTCTTTGCCCTCCTCATAGTGTTCGGATTCACACTAGTCCCAACCCTCCTAATGACCTCACAAGGGACAGACCTGAAAGGGGTGCACACACCATTCCCACAAGGTCGTCCCACACCCGGTGAGGACAATCTTCTAGAGACAGGGGTCGAGTGGCTCGGAGAAAAAGATGCCTTACCCTTTTCTCAGGCCAACACCCACGGCTTCTACGATTGGATGGAGACCGAAGGTGGCTTTGACGCAAGGTACAATTTAGGAGACGAAGCTGCCTGGGAGGTAGACTACAAGCACGCCGACTATGGCGGCATCGCTTCTGTCCGCGTCGACTCTGTGGACTTTGCCTACCACAATGGTCATGGGAACCCCAACGGCTTCTTCTTCAACACCATGCATGATGACACCTTCATGCACTACTCCCAAGCGCGCTGGGGCGTCGGCGACCTCGAATGGATTGCCCTCGACTCCTGTGAGGTACTCATGTTCGAAACCTGGACCGGGGACACAGTCTTCGACCGCTGGGGCAGCGCACTCCAAGGCGTCCACATGATTCTCGGTTTCGGCACCGATTCCATCAACCAGGAGACCCGGGGAGGACGGTTCGCTCTCTTCGTGACCGGAATTAGCTATGGGCCCTTCCAGCTCCTACCTTCCTCTACTGTGAAGAATGCTTGGTTCATCGCCTGCTCGCAAACCGAGAACAGCAACAAACAAGCAGCCGTACTCTACAGCACCAAAGCCGACGACCCTTGGAACGCCCCACTTGATGACCCCTCCAACGACCACGCCAACGGCTTCGGATATTTCTGCTCAGACCCTATCCCAGCAAAGTGGTGGGTTTGGATAGCCATCCAATGCTAACATAAAATTTCCTCAAGGTTGACACTGAGAAGATTTTTTAGCTTGTTTTTTCTGGTAGCTAGTGGAGGAGGAAAATTACTGAGGAGATAACCCAAAGCCTCCGCTCCTCCTTTTTGGTGTACAGTAATGGGTGAAGAAAAGGAAAGATTCACAGTTGAAGTCAAAGAAAAGAAAGACCCCACTCCAAAGCAACGGTTTTTTGTCCAGCCTGCTCCTGAGAAGCCTGCCACTGAGCAGCCATGGTATGAAGATATGGACACCCTCGTCCTGGTTGCGGTGGCGATAGTCCTTCTGATAATTGCACTAACAATCATACCCTTCGTTCCGCCGCCACCCTAACTCAGGCAAATAGACGAAACATGGTTAAAGCTGAAGAACCCTTCTACCGTTGCCCGGAGAGCAGATTTAGAGCAAAGTTACTTCCAGGAGAGAGAAACCTATCTTGGTAACTCTTCCCGTTCCAGAAGCCCAATCACATACTCGAAGGAACCAACCTGATCCTTCGGATACACAATCTTGTACTTGTCCATCACCTTGCTTATGATGGTATCAAGCGCTGAATAGATGTTGTCAATGACATCAGAGCCGCAAGTACTCGTATCCAAAGCGGTCAGCAAAGCCTGTAAGACCCCAGCTACCTGCTTTTGAGGCAACTCAACAATCTGCCCAACCATCTGTTTAAGCTTCACCGCAGCTTCTGATACATCAAAATCACTACCTACTATTAATTTCCTGAGAAGATCCTTAATTTCCTCCTTCACGGTAAACACCGCCTATACATTGAGTCTAGCTATAACATTAACATTCCTGCTGAAAAAAATCTTGGTTACACCTGATAATCTTGATATGGCCATACTTCCCAGAGAAGGGTATGGAAGTAAAGACTAGGTTAGAAACGATAGCCCTTTTAGCCTACTCGGAGAAGGGTTTCAGAGGGTACTTTTTGCGGCTATAAATCTGAGAGGTCCACTGCTGAGCCCTTAGTGCAGTAATAATCCCAGCGCATGCTCATGGTCTTGGTTACTCCACACTGCGGGCACAAACAACCCTGCTGTTCTTGGATTTTCTCGCTTTTTCCCAGGGAGCAGAAGACGAGGTCAGTTTCCCCAGTGCCTGTGTAACTTGGACATCTGACACACTGGCACATGTGAACCACATTCTCAATACTTCGCCGCTGGTCTTCCTTTGACATGCTGCCCATCATCATGTTGTATTTCTCTTCGAATGTGGCGGTTGGCCATTTCTCGTCAGGACTTGCCATTGTAGAACACCAAGGAATACGATTGATTCTATCTAAACTAATACAATCGTTAGAATTCACCGGAATATATCAACATTTCAAAGTTGTGCCGACAGCCATTCTGCGGCCTTCAATACTTGTCCGAGTTGTTGTTTCAGCTCCTCCTCGGTAATGTCCACATCGGCGATATCCGTGGTCACCATAATGAACTTCTTTTTCTTGTTGATAGCGTATTTGACTCCAAACTGGGTCC
>JAEOSX010000098.1 GCA_016840135.1 Candidatus Hermodarchaeota archaeon | reverse complement strand
CGCTTCCAAGTAACCCGATGGATCCAACGCCAATTCCCTGACGAATACTGGTACTCGTATGCCTCCGCTTCAACCCCTGTGTCCTTCCACCTCTTCACCGTCGACAAAATCGACCTACTCGAACCCATCCTCGACGACATCAGGCAGTCCCCCCACATCACCCACGCTGAGGCACTGATTCCCCAACTACGCAGATCCTTTTCGCTCACTTACTCAGAGGTCCAGCTAGAAAAACTCATCCAACAAGCCTCTGTTTGAACTCAAACACTTCCAGATGAGGAAACACGAGTCCAGGGTTTATCGGATGCCCTCTTGGGTTGGTGGGTGCATGGGGTCGGTGAAGGGGCTTTGGGTCATTGCTTGCTTCCCCACTAGATTTTACAGCATTAACACTGTTAAAATCATTATTTATTTTATTCGATGTTACTATACAGATAAATATTCCTGTTCCCTACAGACAAGCGGCGTTTATTATGCCTGCTAAAGAAGGTTCAGAAGAAAAATTTTGGGAGAACCTGATGGCCCGTTACTGGTATGTTATCCTACTGATCGGCATCGTCTTCTTTATCGGTTTCATCTGGTTCATCCTCAACGTGGGCTACTATGTACAGTCTTCCGCGATTGGTGGATTTGGTACGTGGACCCTCAATGAATGGTCAATGGCTTCTATCGTCGTCTGGTGCCTCAACCTCATCATACCGATACTCCTAATCTGCGTGCTACCGGTATTAGGAGCCGTCGCGATTATCCTCGTCGTTTCTTGGTTCCAGCTTCCCGATGATGTCAGAGCGGACATCAAAGCAGAAATGCGGCGGCCACATCCGAAGAAACGTGAATCAGGTGGTGGCGCATTCAGCTTCCTCGTCTTCGTAGGCGTGTGCATCAAAATCTTCCTTGACAACAACTGGGCCACACCTTTCGGAATGCTACCTTACGGCTACTTCGTTCACACCTGGCTCTTCGTGATGTTCTGGGGAGCAATCGTTTTCGGTATCCCCCTAGGTATCCTGATCACGGCCTGGTTGGTCGCGAAGTCAAGGGGCAAAGCCTGAAACCCTGTTTGAGAGCGGTTCACAACCAAGGCCGAAACACCGTGACCGCTCTTTTCCATCTTTTTTCCCTTGAATGGCTGAAATCCGCCTAAACGAGGCTTTTAGAGTAGTCTAGTCCCTCTATTTAAGTTGTGATTCGAAAAAATAAGGAGTAGGGGACAGACCTGCGAATCTGGCTTGTCCATCCCGTAGGGTGATGCTTTAGTAGTGAGGGAAAACATCCTTGATTGTTGACGCTAGGGGACAAAGATTGCTAGAAATGTCAGGATGACCACTACCAGGGTGACGATGTTGACGATGAGCCAGCCTCTGTCGACCTCTCTGAAGGCGGTCATGAGTTCGGTGATGTCCTTGCCCTTGGTGGTGACGATTCGCTTGAAGTTGTCGGTGGGGAAGTAGAAGGTCAGCCCCATGATGCAGTACATTATGCCTGAGACTAGGGTCAGGATTTGGGCAAACCCAAATGCTGGTAAATCAAGGATAAAGCTCGCGATAGTCGCTATTCCGCCAATGATAATCACTATTGCTAGAATAATCATCCACGTGGATAGGGATGCGAAGACCTTGTTTTCTTCTTTGGAGAATTCATATTCCCGTTTTGTTTTTGATTTCGCTTTTGGACACATTTCAGATCACTCCCATGGAGATTAGTATGAGGAGAACATCGCAGACGATGCTTCCGAGAACGAAGATGACGATGAGGATGATCCCCAGCTTCAGCCGTCGGAGCCCATTCACCATTAGTGCGATATCATTCCCTTTTGTAGTAGTCACCTTGAGGAAGTTCAGGGATGGAGGAAAGAACACAAGCCCCATTCCAATGAACAAGGACCCCTGAATGATCTTCACCACCAATACTAGTGGTGTCAGTGTTCCTAGTATGTACCAAGTTCCGAAGTACCCAGCGACGCCGATGAGCATCAGTAGTATCGATTGTACAATGCATCTCCAAGCAACGTTTCTAATGATTTTATTTTGAAGTTCGGTAAACTCGTATTTACCCAATAGTTGTTCCTCCTTTCTATAAGGATTAAACAGTCTTTATACATTTCAAAGCTTATAAATGAGATATTCTGACAGCCGCCCCCGAGAAAAAGAGGAGGGAAGCCCCCTGGTGTCGGAGACCTCCTGCAGCGAGGAACAGCGTAGTTACCGCGGTGTTTTCCGCCGACGGGATACAACTCCCACTCCGAGCGCGGCAACCAGCCCCACCGCGATGGCAGCGAGGGGGAAGCCCGGTATGGGTGGTGGAAGTAACGCAGCGGTTACGGTGACGGTAAAGACCGCGGAAACCTTGAAGCCATGTCGGTCATGAGCGGTGAGGTTCAATCCATACGCGCCCGAGGCTAGAAGGCTGGCGTTGGTGAGGAGAGCAGTGCTACCCCAGCTAGGATAGTTCGTGGTGCTCAGGACGAAATGCGTAGTATCGTTGAGGGTCCAGTGGCTAAACCCATAGGCATCAGCGACCACTAGCTCATAATCTAGAGCCTCGCCGTAGTCGAGGGTCTGGTCGGTGGGTGTAGTGACCCAAGTAGGCGGCACATCCTCAGCGGTGACGAAGACCTCCCAGTCGCTGCCATCCCAGCCCCACCAAGTGACCTGGCCATTGTGGATCTGCGGCTCTTTGTCCTCGCCGCCGTTGTCGGTGAGCTGGGTCGTCACCGACCCATCCCAGAGGAAAATCTCGTAGTCGCTCCCGTCAAAGCCCCACCAAGTGACCATGCCGTTGTGAATCTGTGGCTCGGTGTCTTCGTAGGCGTTGTCGGTGAGCTGGAGGGTGTGGGTGCCGTTCCAGAGGAAGATTTCGTCGTCGCTGCCGTCCCAGCCTTCCCAGGTGACCATGCCGTTGTGTACTTGTGGATTAGAATCAGCGTATATGTTGTCGGATAGCTGGACGAAAGTCAACCCATCCCAAAAGTAAATCTCGTCGTCGCTCCCATCATAGCCCTGCCAGACAATCTGGCCGTTGTGAATCTGCGGATACCCGTCATCGTAGGCGTTGTCGGTAAGCTGGAGGGTGTGGATGGACCCATCCCAGAAGCAAATCTCGTAGTCACTCCCGACATAGCTCTGCCAGGTGACTATACCGTTATGGATTTGCGGATACTCGTCTTGGTAGGCGTTGTCAGTGACCTGGGTGATGGTATGCGAGACGCTATCCCAGTGGAAGATCTCCCAGTCGCTCCCATCATAGCCCTGCCAGACAATCTGGCCGTTGTGAATCTGCGGATACCCGTCATCGTAGGCGTTGTCGATAGGCTGGACGGCTGAAGACCCATCCCAGAAGAAAATCTCGGTGTCATCTGTAACATCTCCTACCCATGTGACCTGGCCATTATGTATCTGTGGAGTCATGTCGTCAAAGGTGCTAAGCGTGAGCTGCGTCGTCGAGACCCCATCCCAGAAGAAGAGCTCCCAGTTGCTGCCATCGTCGCCCGCCCAGACGACCTGTCCATCATAAATCTGCGGCTGAAAGTCAGCGTAGACATTGGTGGTGAGCCACGTCACAGGATGGAAAGGGAGTGGAGGCGGGGCCAGCCCCCAACGGTATTCTCTAGGGGTGAAGGTGATTCGTGGGGTGTGCTGCCCGGTGTGGGTGGAGCCAAGAATCGGAGTTGCCATCATTAAGAGAAAGAGGGTGAGTATGGTTGCGTGCTTGGTGCTACTCATAATCGTTCATTCCTCGTTATGGTACTCTACTAAATTCCTTGGTACCTGTGTGGCTCTTCCCTTTTATCTGCTGAGTTTTCCCTCGCAGATGGAGTGGTTAGACAGTTCAAGGCTCCTTAAGCCGTGTCCAACTGCAAAACAAACACCAGTTGTCAAAGAGATTCTAACTTGGCATTAAATGCTTATCCCTTACCTTTCTTGTCTGAACACTAATAAGTGTGAAGAACTCAAAGGGCGAGTCGGTGGATTACATTTGTATCTCGAAATGTTTCTTGCCGGGTTTCTCTTTCTGTTGATTTTTGTGTTACAAATTGCTATGGCAGTATCCGGGTATATCTTGGAGTCGTCCCCGAAGCATTATGATTCCGATGCGATTCTGCCCAAGTTTGAAAGTAGTCCAGGACGGTTCAAAGTTGGTGTTGGATTAGCACTTTTCGAACATTTCTGCGTAATTGCCCTCGCTGTGTTGTTGTTCCTGGTGTTCAGCCCCTACAATCTGATATGGGGAATAGTCTTACTCGTTTTTCGAGTAATAGAGGGTTTGATCCAGGTCTACATTGAAGGAGGATACTGGGGGCTTCTCGGCCTCGCAAGACGGTACTCAGCTGCTAAGGGTAAGGAAAAGGCATCCTTGAGCGATTCACACCGTGCCATACTTGATACGAAGAATCGTCGATTCGCTGTTGCTATGGTCTGTTGGTCCATTGGTACATTCGCGTTTACAATGTTGCTGTTGATCTTTGCCTTGGTTCCCCCAATTATTGCGTGGGTTGGGATTGTTGCCTGCATCGTTGTTGGCATTAACAGCGCAATCAAAGTTGCGAGAGGAAAAGGCGTTCAGGTGCTTCTAGTGGGTGCTCTGCTGGCAATTGCATTTGAGGTAATCATCGGGATATGGCTGATATATTACGCAGTCTTCTTCCTCTAGTCTAAGGATTTCAACTCTCGGACAGTCTATAATTCAAATCTACTAGATATCATACACTCAGAACTAACCAGTATCCATTTCATCAATATTACATAGTTAGCACTACATTTCCTCTTTTGTGTCCTGTTTCGACATGTCTGTGAGCTTCGACGATTTGCTCTAAGGGATAGCGTCTATCTATGACCGCTTTCAGCTTGCCCGCCCCAGCCAGTTCTTTGAGTAGTATTAGATCTTCAGTTGTAGGCTTTCCAGGATCACCCATAACGGATAGATACACCCCTTTTGGCTTTAAGGAGCCTTTACAGAGTGATGACGAGCTCTTCCCTACCGCGTCAAAAATGATGTCATAGGTTTGACCACTTTTAGTAAAATCTACCTTGGTATAATCAATAACCTTGTCAGCACCCAGGGATTTCACTAATCTTAGATTCCTAGTACTGCAGACTCCTGTAACCTTTGTCCCGAAGTACTTGGCTATCTGTACTGCAGAAGTACCTACACTTCCAGATGCACCATTGATGAGAACTTTTTGTCCGCTCTGGATATTTACCATTTTAAGGAATCTTAATGCAGTAATTCCCCCAAAGGGTAATGCAGCGGCGTCCTCATATGTCATTTTAGCAGGTTTGTGTGCTATTATCTCGCCTTCATTGACTTCGGGGATGCACTTGTATTCGGCGTGGCCACCAAAACTGAATCCGGTTAAGGCAAAGACTTTGTCACCCTTCCTGAATCGTTTTACATCTTTGCCAACTGATTCGATTTCCCCGGCACAATCCATCCCTAGTATTGCTATTTTTGGTCTTCGTATACCAAGGAATATTCGCGCGAGGAAGCGTGTGAGTTTGCTTCCAGGAATATTTAGGCTACGAATTCTCACGTCCCCCGATGATACTGTTGCTGCGTGTACTTTTATCAGCACTTCATTGTCCTTG
>JAEOSX010000097.1 GCA_016840135.1 Candidatus Hermodarchaeota archaeon | reverse complement strand
GCCTATCAGGCAACAGGCGTAACCACAACCGGTCTATCCTCTGAAATAAACACAGCTACTACCGACACTAACGCAGCCTATGACGTACGTGCTCGTATGATCACGGGTACAAGCCTCGACGCTGATGAAGCATTCTCCTCAATGTCTGTGGCGAATGTTACCGTCATCAACTTCCACGCACCCACTATCACTGTGGACAGCCCCGGAGCCACTCCTGGCACGATCGAAGGACCAGGTCTAGTTAATATCAACTGGACTGGTAATGACGTCAACGCTGGTGAGACTCTAGGCTACTCTGTGGAAGTTAGTAACGACTCTGGCGCAACATGGAAGGTAATCGTCTACGGTACCACTCAGGAAGCAACTGTTTGGGACCCAGACAGCGCATTCTATGGTTTGCCAGCTACTCCATACGAAGCTGATGGGACTCGTACTCCCAACTTCCTCGTGCGAGTGAACGTTACTGACGGACGATACATAGCCAGTGACACTTGTGACAACGCCTTCATCCTTGATTCGCTAGTAATTCCTCCGCCTGCACCTCTTGAGCTCTTTGTGGTTATCGCTGTGATCATCATCGTGATCATAATCCTGTTAGCCACTTGCCTGCTCAAACGTCGTCAGTCCAAGTAGTCTTCCCACTGGGGGTTAACCACCCCCTCCCCTTTCTTTTTTTCAACAATTAGTAGTTCATGTGGTAGCTCCTGCTCTCAGGTGGAGTTATCTTGTGATAGGGGGTTAGCTACCAAGTTTTCGTGGCTAGGAAAACATAAAAGCGGGTTCTGTTATCGCCCTGCTTGTTCGGTGGTGTTATTGGTAGAGACATTGCGGCGGGCTGGATCCTTTCTTGTATCTCATCTCGTAACAGGAGCCCTTACAGTTCTTGCGATGTATGGGGTTGGAAACGTTGGGTTGGTGTTCCCTGCTAGCATTACAGATGCAATGATGTTGTACTCCTGGGTGCTTACTGTGATTGTGTTACCCATCCAAGCGGGTGTTCAGGTGTGGAGCGCAATCAGGCTAGAGCCCACGCCCTTCCTCATCTTCTATTATTTCCAACATGATGCTGCAAATAATCTTCCCCATCGTTTCCTTGATCCTGTACGGAGCCGCATCGGACTGGCTACAGTAGTCATCCTCCTAATCGGAGGGATTGTAGCCTGGCCCGTATATTCTTTATATGGCGGATGGCTTCTGATAGCACGGTTTGGGCTAAGGCTCTTCTCACTGGAAAACATCATACTCTTTGTGCAAGCAATGGGGATTGGAGTCTCGGCACTCTTTGTAGCTTACCTCGCCTTAGCCTCTCTTGCGATACTCCTGCTTCAGTGGAGGCGGCGATAGATATAACCACTGCTTAGTTACTAGCGAATAAGCAGGCCATCACTTGCTACATCAGCTGAGTGCTTTCTTCAGAAGCGAGCCCAACCTACGTATCCCTTTGTCTATGATGTCGGTTGATGTGAAGGAGTAACTGATTCGCATTGTGTTCGTTGGTCGGTCGACATCGACGAGGTTGTTCTCTTCAGGGCGATAGGTGTATCCCCTAAGTGGGTAGAAGGCGATACCTGGTACATATATGATGTCATTGGTAAGAGCAATCTTTTCTAGGAAGTCCTTGGAATCAAACGTAGTATCGTCAGATTCCCACCATATGAAGAAGCCTCCGGTGGGGTCTGTTCGGCTACCAGTCGGAAAAGTTTCGTCAATCGCTTTCGCCATCGTTTCATATCGCCGTTTGTAAATTTCAAGACAATTGGGGAGTGCTTTGTCAATGTATTTCCTGTAATAAATATCGAGTAACCGTTGTAGGAGTGTGGGGCTACATAAATCCAAGTACCCCTTGTCCTTGCAGATTTGTTCTCTCATTTTCGGTGGGAAAACGGAGTAGCCAATACGCAGTACTGCTGCTTCTTTACTGGTAGTGCGGAGATAGGCGACATACTTGTTTTCCTCATCCATTGCCTTGATGGGCTTTTCCCTCGGTTGGCGAAACTGGATTTCTCGGTAGGCGCCGTCTTCGACGATGACCATGTTGTGTTCCATTGCAAGGTTGAAGATAGCCTCACGGCGTTGCTTTGGCATCGTTGTTCCCTTGGGGTTGTCCGAGTCAGGAACCAAATACATCATTTCAGGCTTCCGGCCAAGCTCCTTCTCGCAGACCTCTATGGCGGCTTCGAAATGTTCGGGAATCGCACCCTTCAAGTCCGTTGGAACGGTTACTATACGAGCCCCTAGCTTCACAGCTGGCGTTAGAAACCCTAGATATGCGGGACTCGTGGTTAGGATTACATCATCCTTGTCTATACAAGTATCCAGAATGGCATACAATGCCTGCTGAGAACCTGTGGTAATTGTGATATCATCCTCTGGATCGGTCTTGTCAAGAGTGATATCGTCGTGCTTAATTAACCTCTTAGCGAGGGTTTGTCGAAAGAAGGCTTTTCCACCTGTTGGACCGTAGTTAAAGTCGTCAATTACTCGTGCCTCGTTTCCCTTCTGGATGTGTTCTAACTGCTCCTGTCCAAGATCAATTAGTATTTTTGCGAATATATCGACTGGTAGTGCACCGGGTTTTCCGCCTCCAAAGTAGTATGGCACATTATACTTCAGAAGACGTCGAATTTCAGACTCTGGGATAAAGGAGGTCCATGCAGCAAAATCATAGGGATCTCGCGTCATTGTAATTTCACACTCAATCCACTTGGTGTTTCACCTAAATCGGTCTACCTCTTAATGTGTTATTCAGCGTCCAACTTTTTTTACTCATAAAAAACGCTGCCAAACCAAGGAGCCTTGGTTCTAGAGGGGTTTCAGCCCTTCACTTTTGCAACTATTTTACTAGTTAGCTTCTGGAAGGCTTCCTCCACTGCCTCCCCCGTTAAGGCACTTGTCTCAACGTATGAGCAACCATGACGTTCTATCCACTCTAGTATAACACTTGACCCAATCTTTCGTTGTGTAATGAGATCACTCTTGTTCCCAATCAGCACCATTTCAATAGATTCTGTGTGTTCTCTGACCTCTCGAACCCAATCATCCACATTCTCAAAGGTTTCTTGTCGGGTTAAATCGAAAACCAATAAAATCCCATTAGCCTGCTGGTAAAAGCTTGAACGAAAACGCTTGAATTTCTCCTGGCTAGCGATGTCCCAGATAACAAGGCGTGCCACTTTATCCTCGATGTTGATTGTCCTTGACATGATGTCGACTCCAATGCTTGCCTTGTATTCCTTGTCAAATCGGTCCTCTACAAATCGTAGTATTAGACTTGTCTTTCCAACTGCTGGGTCGCCCACCAAAAGGAGTTTAAATTCAAAGAAAGGCTGCGCCAAATCCTCCACGTTCCTTCTATCTATAGTTAGTAATTATTTGTACCTACTTTCCTTAGTAGCTTCTAATAAACTCTACGACGAAAATCCACTTGCCTTATATCTACTGCGGCTCTTTCCAGCTTTTTGTCCTGAAGAAATCGTAAAAGTTGGCATCAACGATACTGACTTCTAGGGGAGTAAGATTCTGCTGTTGGAGTGCACGAAGTAAACCCGGAATACTCTGTCGCGGATTATCAACAAATAATTTCAGGCTACCCCGTCCAGATCTAATAGTTCGTTTAACGAAGGGGACTTCACCAACCTTGCGTATAATATCCCTTGTGAGGCGATCGAAGGTCACTTGCAGCGCTTCTCCACCTCCAGTGAGGGAGCGAATTAATTCATGAGGATGACCCATCAGGGACACACGACCTTTCTCAAATATCACTGCACGAGTACAGTATTCAACCACTTCAAGATCATGACTCACTAATACCATCGATGTGCCGAAGCGTACGTTGAGTTCTCGCAGATAATTTAGGAGTTCGTGGCGAAGATGAGCATCAAGACCTGTACTCGGCTCGTCTAGCAGAAGGATAGGGGGTTGATGGACTAAACCTACGCAGATGGATACGCGCTTCCTTTCACCGCCGCTTAGCACTCGTACTGGTTTATTCATTAATTCGTCATCAAATCCTAGAAGGCTTAGAAGAGTGCTTGCCCGGTGTTTAATCTCTGATGTAGGTAAATCATACATTTTGCCAAAGAAGACCGCGTTCTCTAGGGCTGAAAAGGGGAAATACAAACTCTGATTTTCGTGTTGGGGCACGTATCCTGTTGCGTAATGGATGGCGGTACCTTCATTGCTTACATCAAAGCCCGCGATGTGAGCGGTTCCCTTAAAGGGCTTCAGCTGGGCGGTCATCACACGCAACGCTGTTGTTTTCCCAGACCCAGAAGCTCCGATAACCCCAAGAATTTCTCCCTTCCGCATGTAGAAGGAGATGTCTCTCAGAATGACCGTTCGACCAATTTTCACCCAAGCATTATCGAACTCGATTATCTTCGGAGGTTTTACTGTTGATGATTCTGAGATGATTTCTGAGGACAAATCGTTCACCCCTTATGACTCGACTCCCGCTTCTTTTGCAAGTTCCCGAAGAGTGTGCAGCATACGGTTTAGGCGTGAAGACATCTCGTCATCGATAAATCGAAGCTTGTCCAGTCTATCCAGCCTATGGCTTGTTAAAATCCACTCCAACTCGCGTATTAAGGCGTGTGTAGTGTTCAAAGCGTTATCAATACGTCGAATCACCTGGTCATCTAGAGATGGTGTTCGCATTCGTCGCCGCCGACGAAGCTGACGAGTAACATAACTCAATATAACTACAAAGAAGATGATGCAGGCGATAACTATCTGTATGATCATGAACAGAACATAGTCAGGTTCTGGCTGGGGTGGCGGTTCCTCTGGTGCTTCAACATAGGTAAAGCGAAGGAAGGCAAGGGTGCTACTGTAGTTACAGGGCATTGTGAATACAACAATAGTGAAATCCCCTGTCACTCCACCAGTCCAGTTTGAAAAGAGAAAAGTGCCGTAACGACCCTCTATAACCTCAAAGACCACGAAGAAGACTTCGGAGCCATTCGCCAGCTTATACATGCAGTACATCTCGAGTCCTTCAACACCGTGACCAGTTTCGTTTTTAGCATCCACAATGAAGCCGGCATGCTGATCAAGGGTAAAGACTGTACCATTTCCGCCTGTTGGAGATACTGTGAGTTCTACTGTTTTCCTGAAGAGATGATTAATGGTCTTGTTCCCAAACTCTTCATTGTCAAATTGATAGAAGTAGCTGTTTGAGAAAGCTGCTGAACACCCGAAGACAAAGAGCTCCCGGTTATTTGTTTGCTGATACGCCCCGACCGGTGTACCGTTAACCCAAGCAAAGGCTTCCACAGCCCCACCGAGTTGTAGGGTTGTACCATCACCTACACTAATTCTTTCAACGCCACGGGTAAAAGGTGATGTTGAATGGAGATTGGTAGTGTTGGTAACTGATACTGGTTCAGCCAGTTGGATGTCGTGATTGGCAAGCAGTAGGTTAACCGCAGTGTGATTTGTTTCATCAGCGTTGTCGGGAAGTATCATTACCTTGAATCCATCTGCTATATACTGACTCACGTTCAGTGCTTCGTATGTACTATACCCTTGTTCGGGGTCGCAGATGAGAAGCCCATCAAAGGCTGATAGGATTGTTGAATTCAGCTCCATTGAGAAGGGTAGTTCCATTAGGTTGAGCTGGGCTGAAGCGAATAATTCCCTGAGTCTCGAATAGCCAGTGAGAATGCTGTCTGACATCTCCTCGAAGGCTTCTAGTAACTCCTCCAAGTTAAGGTCAGCCAGGTTTCCAGAATCAGTTATATTTAATGCAAGATTATGAGACGAGTCAAAGAGAATCACCGCCTTGGGGTAGATTACATTTACCTGCAAGTGGATCTTTTTGTTCCATCCATCATTGGCAGAAAGCTTGATGTTTGCTGTGTAGGTATCAGCGGCGAGAAAAGCTGGTATCATTATCAATAGCTGGAATTGTGTTCCAAAAGTTATGTCTTCAATATCTGTTTCTGTGATGTTAATCCATCCAGCTGCATTACCCTGAAGGCTAATCTGAAGGTGTTCGATATGAGTAGATGAAAGTAATGACACATTGTAGAGAGCGTAATCATTAGGGAAGCGAAGGGTCATCGGAGCATACGGCATCTGATTAGGAGTGACCAATCGCATTAGAGGTGGAGAGCTAATGAACACGTCCCTGAGAATCAAATTGTCAAGTGGATAATGATCCTCTGGCAAGGTGAGGTTGTAAAGGTTGAAGGAGACGTCCGGTGAGACCAGCCATGAAGCTAGGAAAATCTCTGAAACCTCTGGCCTCCAATCAACTTCAAGAAAGATTGCTTGGAAAATGTCAATTCGTTTAAACTGGAAGTAACGAGTAAAGATGGTTCCTCCAAGATATTGACTTCGATTGGTTAGAAAAGCAGCTATTGCATCTGTTGCAGCAAAATCACCAATATTCATAATCAGGGCGGAAGTGTAATAGGTTGAATTGGCCAAACCAGTGCGTGGTAAATGTGGGCGGATTACACACAAATCCGGCTGAGGATCATCTGGTGTTATGTGGTTCGTTTCGTTTATTCCATGAAATAATGTTTCAGTGCTGTTGCCAACTCCCAATGTCAAAGTTACATTGACTACAGGTGCGCCTACCGGAATATTTCCCAAACCCCAGCTTGTCCCAACACCAATCCCTTCATCACTTGAGTAGGATCCACTACCATTCAAAGCCTCCTCTTGAAGATGGTCAAACACATCATCGTATGGTCCAACTTCAAAGGAGTCAAGTGGTGTAAG
>JAEOSX010000096.1 GCA_016840135.1 Candidatus Hermodarchaeota archaeon | reverse complement strand
GGTTTGTGAGTAGCGATCGATAAACCGGATTCGTGCTAGTGAAGCATCAGTGATGTTCACGTTGTTGTCGTCGTTCGTCCAGGTGACGTTTACTGTGATTGTGTCTCCCCAGATTACCCGCTTGCCATCGTTAGGTGCAATCTTGGTGCCGGTGGTTTCTATGGCTGCTGTCATGGCTTTTTCTCGCATTCCTGATTGGGTGGAAGTGTTGAAAGAGACAGTAATCAGCCAGTCACTGCCAGCGCTTGCTTCTCCGTTGGCACTTGCGTTAACTAGCTGAGGTATCTGCCAAGAGGTTGTGACCAAGGTGTCATTACCCGTGAAAAACGTAGGAGTGGTATCTTGTTTCCAGAGGGTTCTGTTCGGGAAGAAAATCGATACATCTCCATATTTAGTCTCCGCACCAAAGTCACTTAGACGGGCCATGACTCGCATCCAGTCATTCTTGATATAGTAGTCACCCGTTGAGAGGTTAGTCCACGGTCCTGTTGCAGACGAACTCTTCTGCGGAATGATTTCTAAGATATAGTTGGAGCTAGAAGCGTATATTGAGAATGTTTCGCCAACAGAGGGCACACTTTCATCTAACTTGACGAAATAGCTAGTCGTGTTGTACGTGTAGTCGGGAATCGCGTGCCCTGTATCATTTCGTACCGTTGTCAGTGTCCATGCTGTGTCTAGAAATATACCATAACAGTAGCCAGTATATTCTATTGGCGTTGTCGGTGGACGACCTGCAGGGATAGTGTAGTTGATTTGCCATGTGGGGTTATCATCCACGGGAGCAACAAAGGCAGAGGTCGCTGCATCAGCGTTCAGACTTTTCACATAAATGGTGTTGTTGTAGTCAAACCTGATGCTTGTATCGTTTGTCGTGAACTGGAAGAGTTGGTCAGTGCTCCAACAGTTGCTAATCGGGGCCTCCGTTTCGTTGGCTGGGTCAGCAAAGAAGTTGACATGTCCCCAGTTGAGGATTCCGTCTGATACAGTAGTACCGTTGAGAGCTAGTTCCACTTCACTTGGTTTGCAATCAGTTTGAACAACGTACTCGAAATTGTCAAAGCGAAGATCTCCACTGACAACACCGTTATCATGAGCTTTCTCGATTTCAATTCGGAGAAGAATTGGACCTTCGAGTTCAACATCTGTGGTGAGGGCTTGAGGTAACCACGTATCGACTGCAGGAGCGGGGTCTACCTCCGAGTAATCAACTTCCCACATCCCTAGAAGGTAGGCGGGATTGTCCGCATTAGGGCTATAAACTCTGACCCTGATTATGATTTTGCCTGACAGGGAGTCGGAGTAATAGACATCAAAATTTAGAGAACAACTACTGGGTTCTAGGCTGGGTAACATATAGAACCAATTGTCTATATAGGTCCTCTTTCCCCAACGAATTGGGCTACCCTTCATGTCTAACCTAAGAGCCTGACCAGGGTTACCGACACTATCGTTGTAGACAGTGATTCCCATCTCATTTTGGGTTAGAGACCAGTTGTAGCCTGGCTCAAATTCACCATCTTCAAAGCCACCGTTAGGGACCGGATCCGCGGTTCGGCCAAGATTGGACACTTTGGTTTCCAGTAGGTACCCACCATATCCTGCTGGATACTGGGCACTGCTGATTGTGAATGAGGTTTCGTTGTCACCATCGGTGTAGAGTGCGCTTGTGTTTTTTGCGAATTCGTACACGTCGAAGGCGATTCCAGACCCAGTGTGGGGCGAGTTGGGCGCGGGTAGACCACGCGTCAATCCCTGTCCACTTGGAGCCTGGGCCCCCATGCACATCACAATACTTAGGAAGAATATTATAGTTAGTATTTTTGTGGTGTTTCGCATGCTGAGACCACCATTGATGGAAAAATCTAGACTTCTCCCATCAGGTCTTTCATAGAGCATTAAACAATGCAAATAACTACTTTATATACTTTTACTGTGATGAATGTCTAATATAATATTCACAGGATTGATGAAACTTAGAGCGCCTAGGGACACCGATTAGGAGGCTTCTACTTACTACCTCGTTAACGGTCTACGATTTTTGGTTTGCGCTTTTCGATGAAGGCCCTTACACCTTCTTTACCATCTTCTGAGGCGAAGGTCTCTCCGAAATAGCGAGCTTCCAATTTAAGCCCCTCTTCTAGTGGTAGGTAAAAGGCTTGTTTCATCGCCATCTTCGCGAGTTTAATGGCTACTAGTCCGTGGGAGGCGATGCGTTGGGCTAACTCCTTTGATGTGGGAAGGAGTTGATCGGGGGGAACCACCTTGTAGCAGAAAGAGCCCATCTCCGAGGCAGGTGCAATCTCGCCTGTGAGTATCAATTCCCGGGCACGTTGTGGGTCCATCCAGCGGAGAAGTCTCTGTGTCCCACCCCATCCAGGGATTATACCCAGTTTGATTTCCGTTTGTCCGAACTTTGCCTTTTCTGACGCTATAACGAAATCGCAAGCCTGGGAGATTTCCATGCCGCCCCCAAGGCAGAATCCGTTAACCGCCACGATAATGACCTTGCTAAGTTGTTCAAGGAAGAGGGTGAATTCCTGTCCCTTACGGGCTAGCTTCTCAGCGGTTTTGGCGTCAAGACCCGTGAATTGTTTGATGTCTGCGCCGCCGATGAAGAATCGGTCTCCCGCGCCGGTGAGGATGATGACCTTTGTGTCATCCTGGTCAAGCTCTGTGAACATTTCACGGAGAGTCTTAAAGATTTCAGTGTTGAGCGCGTTCGCTGGAGGGTTATTTATTGTGATTACGGCAACTTGTTTTTCTTTCTCCAATTCTACAAGAGGCATATTCTTCCTACTCCTGATTCAAGGTAAAGGTTAGCATGCGTAAGTTCCTTATTGCACTTTCTGTTGGGATATCTGGTTTAAGAGCTAGGCTTAATGACCTTGAACTTTATAATTCCTTACAGTTAAAGGAAAGTTTGAGGTGTCTTGATAATGCGTTTTGGAATTACACCGCTGGAACTAGCGAATGTCATCGAAATCGCTGGAGGCGGAGGCGCATTAGATTTTGGGCGGTTTAGTTTCGCAGATATTCTTCGTGCAACTCATGGACAGGGCTTCTCTTTGATGGAGTTGTCGATGGATGTCAGGTATGTATTGCCTGGAGGTTTAACTGAGGAATCCGTGGAACAGATTCAAGCGGTCAAGGAGGAGTTGGGG
>JAEOSX010000095.1 GCA_016840135.1 Candidatus Hermodarchaeota archaeon | reverse complement strand
CTCGTGGGCTTTCCGCGGGAGCTCTTTTTATTGCTCCTGAGGGTTCTGCCTTACCTAGCCCCTCCTCTCTGGATGAAAATACTGCTGAACGGTACAACCTTGTGGGGCTTTCACCTGTTGGTTTCGCTGCAGCTTGTGCAGATGATGTTCGCCTATTTGCACGGTTTCTAGCCCGTTTACTCAAGCACCCAGAAGCCTTCTCCGATGTATCTCTCCTTCTCCCAAGAAGTGATACCAAACTGGGTTAGTTACCTCGCAAACTTTTCGACCTTGAATACCAGGAAGAAGGGTACCCGCCGCTCTCGCTCAAAGAAGGGATCATCATCAATAGGTCGCGGCTCCTCCAACTCTATCAGCCTAAAACCTGCCCTAGTAAGGACCTTCATGTATGTACCGATTGTCCTGTGAAAGAAACTAAACCGTTTAGGGAACGGGGCACCTACACGAGTTTTCCACTGAATCAAATACTCTTTCTCATCAAAGTAATTATCAGAAACGAAGTAAAGTCCTTTTCGCCGACCTGAGTCAGAGCATTTCCCACCTAGCTCCCACCGCCCCGGGCCAAAGACGTTGAAGGCTGGGTGAATAACCGAAAAGACAAGAAGTCCCTTGAATCTAAGGACTCGGAAGAATCCTTTTAATGCCTCTTCAAAACAAGGCACGTTTAACAAAACGAGATTACAAAGGGCTAGGTCAAACGAGGAGTCCTGGATAAAATCAAGGCAACAAATGTCTCCCACGAAGAATTCTGAACCCTGTTCCTTAGATCTCTGTTTGCAGATGTCAATCATCTTTTCAGATATATCGACCCCAACAACAACAGCTCCACGCTGAGCGTAATACCGTGAGAGATAACCTTCACCGCAGCCAGCATCAAGGAGTCTTTTCCCCTGTACATCACCAAGGAGCCTCTCAACACAAGGATTCAGTATTTTCTGATGGTGTGGTGTTCCCTTACCATCCACTAGCACCGCATAATCCTCAGCATTAGCTTCCCACTGTTCGAAAATACGAGAGTCCATGAATCAACTCAGGTTTAAGACTTCTAAAGTCTTTATCCTGGGAAGCAAGTTTTTGTGTACGAGTTACAGATAGTTCATTTGATGTCGATAGAAGCCTTTCCAACTTTGGTCACACCGAACACTCCACCCTTCGACCAGTTCGAGCTAGTACGGGAGGCTAAACGCCATGTATGCCGAGTATCAGGGGCCGCCCGGAAATACACAAGCTTCTATGTGGCTGGAGTCTATGGTGGAATCGCTACAGCGTATGCTCTAGGCTGCTCCCTCAGGTGTATTTTCTGTTGGTCTGATTCCCGGGATCATCAGATAGGGAGGCGTGTGAGTTACTATTCACCAAATCAAGTGGTTGAGGAGCTCTGGGGGGCTGCACGGAAGAAGAATGTTCGGAAGGCCCGAATATCTGGGGCTGAGCCTACTCTATGTAAAGCACATCTTTTACAGCTGCTTCCACTCATCGATGATTCGGGTTTTGAGAGTTTCATGCTCGAGACCAATGGCACACTGTTCGGAGCAGACCCTGACTATGTCCAGGAGGTTGCACAATACAACAAGGTCCACATACGTGTGGGTCTCAAAGCGGGTTCGCCAGCAGGGTACCAGCGACGTACTGGGGCATTTGGAGATGGTTTCAAACTGCCCTTCCAAGCTATCAAACACCTATTAGATGCAGAAGCTAGTTTTCACGTAGCAGCAATGACCGATCCTAGGCTAATGTCAGCTAAAGAACGTACTCTTCTGATAGAGCGGCTAACCGAGTTGAGCCCTCAGCTTGCACGAAACTTAGAGGAAGAGACTTGTGATCGTTACCCATCTACACAACGTAGATTAGAAGCGGCTGGCGTTGATGCCATTGATTTCTTCGTCAGAAGAAAACCCCTGAATCCCCTTCCATAGAATGAAATGCCTTCCTCAGAGTAAGAAGAGCTAGAGGTCTGGATTTACCGGAATGAGCACAACATCAGGAAGGCTAACCTTAAACCAAGTGGGAAGCAGCATCATTCGCATCTAGATATTAGAGCTAGTGGCTAATCAGCTATGCTCTTGACAAGCCTGCTGGTATACCTGTTAATAGCGGCTGAGAGCAGCTGCAGTATGAGGCAAGTAATGATTGCGCCCAAAGCCCCATATGCCGCGATAATCCCCCACTCGAAGACGAGTTCACCTGTCAGGCCATAGGTTGTGAGGAATGCTTGTCCCATTGGGTTTAGCCAATATTTCCAAAACAAATAGTACGCGTAGATTCCAGCGCAAAGTCCGAAACACACTGCTCCCCCGAATAGGAGAAGGATTGTCTTTGTTGCAGGTGTGCTTGTTTCTATCTGTTCATGTTCTTTTCCGATAATGAAGTTTCGTACAGATTTATGTGAGCGTAGGAAGAATCCTAGAAATGCGATGAAGATAAGGAAGGTTAATCCGCCCCCAAAGAGAAGGGCAAGGATGAGCAAGTCTACATTCGGAAGAAGTAAGTCGTAAAGTCCAGTAATGATTAGAACGTACATCACTCCTTCGCCTAGCAGAATCAGGAGCGAAACTAGCTGTATCGCGAATGTGCCCGAGGCGATGCCACTGAACACCCTTTTCATATTGAACGTATCTTTTTCAGGCAAAGCTATCCCAACTTGATATAACTTCTAATGAGTAACATGCCTTCTAGTAGAAAAAGATTTAGCCCATCTAATTCTTGGTATTGGTTGGGCTGGAGAAGGATTAATTTTAGCTTAACGAGGATTCCAATGCTTCGATTGCTAGGAAAGTTCTTTCTCTAGCTCTGCAACAATCTTCTCGTAGCTTCTGTGAGCAGCAGTGCCTCCAACAATCTTGTCGAAGCGCTTGAAATCAGCAGCCATCTTGTCCTTTTCAGCCTTACTCAGAACCTTAACCATCGCAGGAAAGACCTCGTCCTCCTCTGATTTGAAGTGAGCCTTCATAATATCCACATAGGAGGTTACTGAACGGAGGATTCTTTTCCGAGCACTAACACTTCCCCTCTGATAGTCGCGAATCGCCTTGTGCATCTCATTTGCTAGATCCAAACCTTGGATGTGTTCATCGATGAGGACGCCAATTTGATCCCATACTTTCTCAGAAAGCTCAGCCTCATGCTCTCGCATTTGCATAAAGAGGATGTCTTCTTCCTTGCTATGATGAATTACATCTGCATAGCTCCGGAGAAAGTCCACCAACTTCCAAAACGAGGTAGCTGGTATTTCTTTCTTCTTCTTCAACTTTGAGCGAACTTTTTCAACAAGCTTGATTACACGTTCAACGAGTTTGTGCTCGTCAAGGAGAATCTCAATCGGGTACATCTTTACATCCGCCCGTAGGTTTAGCCTCACATGATTTCTCCTTGCTTAAATAGATTCATTTCTTTCAATATCACATACTATTATGCTTCTATTGTGTCAAAGTGTAAGCTTATAACGGTATATCCATTCCTTTGATAGAAGTTGGTGTCGAAAGGTTTCATGTCATGTCTATTCTCTTTGGGCAAATAGCTGGTCTGCTAACCGCAGCTCTTTTCGGGTTATCCAATATCGTATACAAGTCTCAGAGCGAAGAGATACGACCACTGGCAATTACAGCGTTAAAGATGTGGATTTCCCTTCCTCTCATGGCTGTGCTCGTTCTGATATCTGTTGGACCGATTGTCCTTCTTGTACCCCTAGTTACAGTTTTTCTTCTTGCTCTATCTATTATCCCTGGGGCTATCATAGGGGATATGGTATACTTCTATAGTCAGGAACGAATTGGTGTGTCCCGTGCCTTTCCTATTGCTATGATTTTTCCCCTTGTCACATACTTCCTCGACATTTCGTTTCTTAACGCCCCGTTTCTTGCTAATCGGCTATTTGGCATAGTCTTAGTGGTTCTTGGAATAAGCATCATTGTACGTGGACAGGCTTCCAAATCGTCTGGGATTAAGCCTCGACAGTCAATGGATAAAATGGGTGTAATATTAGCATTTGTAGCTGCCTTTTTGTGGGCGATAGCGTCAATTTTCGCAAAAATCGCCCTCATCGACGTCGATGTTATCAGCGCAAATTTCATACGAATATTGGCAGGTTCGATTGCTCTACTTCCCATGTTCTTAATATCGATGAAGCAAGGTATGCCTCTGCCGACAAGAAAGGCTACAAAGCTTGTACTTGTTGCTGGACTGTTTGGGATGGGATTTGGTTCGCTTGGTTATGTTACAGCAGTAATGTTCACTGGCGCAACAATCTCCTCTGTGTTATCATCAACAGCCCCACTCTTTGCTATACCTGCGTCCGCATACTTCCTCAAAGAAAAGATAACACTCGGAGTCATTATAGGAACACTAGCATCAGTGATTGGGGTTTGGCTCGTCATCTTGTAAGTATTAGATCTCATATACAATTATTTTCAATCCCTTGAGAAGTTCAACACTCTTTTAATCTACCAAAAAATAATACTGGTTGAAGAATAATGAAGGCTCTAATAATCATTGACATGCTAAACGATTTTGTAACAGGAGACTTGAAGACCGATCGTGCACAGCGAATCATTCCCAACCTCCGCCTGCTCATTGACGCCTTTCATAAGCACAAACTGCCAGTAATATTCTCCAACGATGCTCACTATGAAACCGATTATGAAATGGCTAAATGGGGGCCACACGCGATGGCAGGTACAAAAGGCGCTCAGGTGATTCCTGAGCTAGCCCCAACGAAAGACGATATCATCATCGAAAAACGCACGTATGGCTCTTTCTTCGAAACTCCCTTAGATAGCATTCTCCGAACCCACAAAGTAGACACCGTAGTCAACGTTGGATTACACACACATATTTGTGTGCGTCATGCTTCAGCTGAAGCATTCTTCCGCGGCTACAAGATTATTGTGCCAGAAGATGCGGTGGAAGCATTCACCGAAGAGGACCACGCCAGCGGTCTAGCTTACCTGAAGAATGTGTACAACGCAAGAATAATCAACACCCACACACTCATCAAGGAACTCCCTTAGTTGCTGTATATGATGCGTACTATTCCTGAAGAATTCAGGTAATTTTCGGTTATCGTTTGCGGAGTGTTTTCCTCTTTATTCGTACTAGCTCGGGACTTAGCTTAACTGGATATGCTGATGCGTTTGTAAGGCGTCGATACCGCTTTGGTAACCTGCGGAACTGCTCGCGGCAGTAACTTCGGCTTTCGTTTAAGGAAGGAAAATCATAGACCATCTGACCCTGTTGGATAATGGGCAGAAGAAGTGACTCGGCGTCAGGAACCCTTTCATCCCAGCGAGCCAGTGTATCCTGGCGGAACTGCCCTTTTCTATTGTAGTGGCGGTAGACCTGTTTTCGGAATGGCAACAGTACTTTTCCTGGACTCAGCTTAACCTTCGGAATTATTTTTCCATCTTCAACTCGCTCCACTAGTTTGTAAACTCCTGGTAGAGCAGAGGGACCTCCTTCTCTGGTCAGAGGATTATAGTTCGCACCAGTTGCCAATCGAGTTCCTACACCAAAACCATCGATGGGGGCATTTGCCTTGAGCAGCTCTTGTATCCGGTATTCATCAAGGTCGCTGCTCACGAAAATTTTCACGCCCTCGAGTCCAGCTTCGTCAAGAATTTTCCTCGCTGCTATACTTAGTGCAAGGAGATTGCCGCTGTCTAGGCGAATTCCCTGCAGCTCAAAACCTCGAGATTTCAACTCGTGGCCTACAATACATGCGTTACGAACACCCTCCAGCGTATCATAAGTGTCGACGAGTAGAATCGTGTTGTGTGGGAAGCATTCAGCGTATTCCCGGAATGCTTGTAATTCTGAAGGACGATTCTGGATGAAAGCATGGTGGATGGTACCAATGTATGGGATGTCCCACATTTTACCCCCGATTACTAGCGATGTACCTGTCGCTCCTGCTAGATAGGAGGCTCGAGCGGCAAGTAAGGCGGCATCGCGCCCATGGGCGCGGCGGGCACCAAACTCAACAACAGTACGATCCTGTGCAACATCAACCATTCTAGCAGTCTTGGTGGCAATTAGGGTCTGGAAATTCATAACGTTGAGCAGATAGGTTTCGAGAATCTGCACCTCAATAGCGGGACCGGTGACGCTCAACATGGGTTCCCTAGGGAACATAATGGTACCCTCGGGAACAGCTTGGATGTCTCCGCTGAAACTGAATTCCTTTAAGAAATCAAGGAACCCATTTCTAAAATCAGGAGTCGATGTTGCTTCAAGCCAACCCAAGTCCTTTTCTTCGAATTTGATACTAAATACAAAGGCAATTACCTGTTCCAGCCCTGTGGCGACAAGATAGGATCCAAAGGGTACACTTCGTACAAAATACTCCTCGGTTACTGTAGCTTGCTTTCCATAGGCAAAATCCGGTTTGGCACTTGTTAACTCGTAATAGTCTAGGAAGAGCGCTAAATCGCTCTTGGTCAGTAAACCAAGCTTTGGCTGTCGCACAAGATCAATTCCTATCAGAATACTGTCAAAGATATGGAGCGTCAGTGTTTGCTCAAAAGCTTTCTCAGCTACATTGAGACCCGTTCAAGAAGCCGAAATCAATAGTTCTACTACTGATTCAAGTCCTTTTACGAGATGTTCTTCATTATGGCCGTAGCCTATGCGAATATGATGAGGCATAAGAAAGTGGTCTCCTGGGGCTAGGAGGACGCTCTTTTCTTGAATCAGACGATGCACCAACTCGACAGAATCTATCGCTCTACTGTATTTGACAAGACAGATTGCGCCACCCTGAGGTGCAATGCATTCGAAAAGATGCTTATTATTTCTGAGCCAATGTTCTACAACTGACCAATTATTACGCAGAATGCCCCTTGTCCGCTTGATTATTCTCTCCCTATTTTTACGCTCAAGGGCAACAATCGCTAAGGCATCACTAAGCATTGAAGGAGCGATGCTAGTGTAATCTGTGTGTGCCCAAAGGTCAAAAATCACCTCTTTACTTGGACTAGCTATCCACCCTATTCTCAATCCAGGGAGCCCGTAAGCCTTCGATAGGCTATTGGTGACAAGAACCTTGTCATAAAAATCAAACATACTAGGGGTGGTCTTCCCGTCTAGTTCGGCTCCTTGGTAGACTTCGTCCGACAGAACCCACGCCCCAGCGTCCTCAGCAATCTCTGCAATAGTTCTCAATTGGTCTGAATTCATAATTGTCCCAGTTGGGTTGTTTGGATTACAGATGGCAATCAAACAGGTTCTCTTAGAGATCGAGTTCTTCAATTCCTCAAAGTCTGGAACCCATGCTGAGCCATTATTTTTTAGCCAGAAGGGTTTCACACGGGCTCCAAACGCCTTCCCAATACCCCAAACCTGCATGTAATTTGGAAGCTGAATAATAAATTCGTTTCTTTCTTTGTTCCCCTGAATGAACCTCCAAATTGCCACAAAATTCGCTTCCGCACCTCCATTTGTCACAGTAATATTGTCTGCTGTTGCCCCTGTATATTGTTTGCTGACTAATTCACGAAGCGGAATAGAACCATTGGTTTGAGGGTACCCAAGTTTATTCTCAAGTAAGGATCTTTGAGATTGGTCACCTAGGAGCTCAATTACGCTCATAGGTTCCACACCGCTCTCGCTAAGATTATACCTCACAACGTGTTCCCATTCGGATTGAATTCTCTCAAGCTCAAACCGTTCTATCTTCAATTTTGACGTTCCTCCTTTGTGCTCCTATCTGTTGATGTTTTTATACCATCTGGCTAGCTAGAATTAACCCAAGCATTCCTCAGAAAGGAGGATTACATCCAAGGGTGAAGATGTACTTATTCAGGTTCCGCGAAATCTCTGCTCTAGCCTTGTTTTTCTCCTCGAACAGAAATGACTGTACGGTGGAGGGGTATGTTCTTGCCTGACTTGGTTAAAGCTAGCTCCACAATGCGTTGAAGCCCTGAACAGCAGGGAACCTCCATGATGGCGAGGGTTATGCTCTTGATAGTGTTTACCCGAAAGATTTCTGCTAGCTTCTCGACATAGCCCCTGGCGTCATCGAACTTGGGACATCCAAACACCATCACTTTACCTTTCAGGAATTCTTGGTGAAAGTTACCATAAGCGAAGGGCACACAATCTACGGTTATCAATAGGTCTGCATTCTGGAGGAAAGGGGCTTTTATGGGCACGAGCCGTAATGCGATGGGCCATTGTCTGAGCGCAGACGGTACAGCTGCATGGTCCATGGGTCCTGTTAGTTCTTGTTGCCCTGTGGCATCGACGACTCCCTGTTGACAACTTCCTTCGCAACCCGGGGTTTGAGCTAGATGTTCCTGGACCGCTTCCTCATCAAAGTCAGGGGCCTCACGTTTGATTATGCGTAATGCTCCTTGAGGGCAATGACCCAGGCAAGCTCCCAGTCCATCGCACAACTCGTCTCGAACTAGGCGAGCTTTACCATCAATGATTTGTAGGGATCCCTCAGCACAATTGGGTATGCATTCGCCGCATCCATTACATTTCTCTTCATCTATCTCGATGATTTCTCTGACAGGCATATCTATATCTCCGTACTTTCCTAACTATTACTATAAATTATACTTTTACTAAAAAAATATTACCGTTGTCCCAATCCAACACCAAAAACATAAAAAAAGAGAGAGCACCGCCCGACCAAGGAGATAGCCGAGCGGGCAAGGGATTAGCGCTTGCGGCGACGACGTCGTACAAGGAACACAGCACCCAAACTAGTAGCCAAACCGATACCAATAGCTTCGAGCGGAAAGCCCGGAATCGGTGGAGGCGGTGTAGTACCTATTTGGATGTTCGAAAAGGCAGTGTATGTAGGATCGTGTTTGATACGGTAACCACCACATTCAGGGAAACCAACAGTATACCAAAACGGTATAGCCCCAAACGCAGTAGTAGCGTTTAGATAGAGATCAAGCGGTCCAGTAAACTGGCTCTGAAGGTCACTACTCATCGCGTAAGCAAAGACACTGAAGATGTCAGCAGATACAAGCAGCTGCCATGCGACGAGGATTTGGTCGAGGGGTGAAAATGGATTGGCAGTCACTGCGCCAACATAGGCAGGTAGACTGGAGTTGATAGTAGTATACGGTGTGCCTCCTGTTTCGTTGAGAACGTCATAGGTGCCTCGAGTCCCGATAGCAAACACCCGAGAGTTATCAGCTGTGACGTTGGCAAAATCCCAGTTAGTAGCATTTGTTGGTATTGTAGTACCGGGTAGCTGTGTCTGATAATTCGATGTGAAGATGACCGTAAAGTGACCAGCACCAATACCGAATCCATGAAGGTATTGTAGTGGATTAGCAATCGGTATGATTCCCCACAAGTATGCCTCTTGGATTTGTCCTATCGTGTAGAAAGTTTCAGCGGTAATCTCGCCAGAGGTTGTGTTAACCTGGATGTCATAGGTGACGGTGAACTCACTGATTGTAAGTGTAATCCAAGGAAGAACGAGAGATAAGAAAAACGAAATTGGAGTGGAGGCGTTGACGACACGTAAGAAGAGGTTCTTGTAACTGACACCGAACTGATAGTGGCCAGCACCGAGTTTCGTAGCAGCGATGGCATCAATCTCAAGATTTGATGTTCCTGCATCGATTCCGTAGGGTAACAAGAAGAATTTATCTTCGGAGGCATCCGGATAGCCGTTGTCGATGGAATCATTCCATCCATAGAGGAAGGCTAGAAGGGCACCCACAAAGATATCTCTGTTACTGGGGGTCGTGAAGTGTAGACCAAAGAGCTGGTAGGGCAGTGTCATATTTAGGCCGTTGTTATGATTGACCATGCCGAGGGCGACTAGCATCGCTTGAAAGCTACCAATCGTGCTAGAGTAGTTTACATAGCTTGTTATGAAGTGTGCAGTACTGTTTGGAGTCACTATTGGAACATCGGGATCAGTCCAGTATTCCTCTGCGAAGGTATGCCCAAAAAGTGCAGCTTCGCTGCCGGGAGTCCACGTGCTTGGTGGTAGAGCCTTCGAAGTCGCTGGTGCAAGACCGAGCATCATTGAGAAGAAGAGTAACGCTACGCAAGCAATTTTTGCAGTCCTATTCATTTTAAACTCAATTCCATTGTTGAGTTGCTAACTAGTACTCTTCTTATTCCAGACTTAAAAAGAACTGGAGGGGCTCATGTTCACACCTAAATCCGTGTCCCTACTTGCGATTTCCTCAACAAAATATGGGGTGCAAGAAAAAAAGGAGGAGGTGCCCAGCAGAGGCTGGGCATGGGGCTGTTCCTAGCGACGTCGGATAAACGCATAGAACGTTACAATCACAGCAAAGGCTACGATTACACCAATAGCCGCAAATGTGATTAGAAGTAGGGGTGGAATCCCCGGTGGAGGCGTTGTTGTTGCAACATTGTTTATGGTTACTGTGATGCTATCGCTAGCTGTGTTGCCCACAACATCCCAGACAGTTACATTGAGGATGTAGGCACCATTGGGTGTGTCAGGTGTATTCCAGAAATAGACATAGGGGAAGGTTGTGTCATTCAGGACTAGTATTCCATTGGCACGAAACTCGACTCTTTGGATACCACTGCCAGGATCGCTAGCCAAGGCAGTAACATCTACAGAGCCACTGATTGTCGAGCCGCCAGTGGGAGTCGAGATTGATATAACTGGGTTGACATTGTCGCCCACGATATAGCTGTAATAGCTGCCGCTGTTATCATCGATTCGTGAGTTATTTTTGTTGTCTGTAGCATTGATGTAATACTCAACTAGGACGTTCCAAGCCTGAGCTGGGATTTGTTCTTGGTAGGTTGTTCCTGAAACAAAGGACATGATTGTCTCTTGCCAAGTACCACCATTGACCCGATAGTAGAATGATACGTTCTTTACTCCAGCAATTACATCATCTGCATCAGCAGAAACATCAACTATGTCCGTATACATGACAGGAGATGGGGTGTGTCCGACTGAACTGACGGAGGGTGGTGTCTTATCAGTCACAGTATAGTTCCAGTAGAAGCCGTTATCCAAGGCAATGGTTTCCATGGGCCAAGTATCATTAGCTGTAATGAAGTATTCCACAAAGGTGCCATTAGCCTGACCTGGAATAGTAGAGTTATAGGTGTCACCAGATTGCAACAACATTGTGCTGTTCTGCCATGCACCACTACTAACTCGATAGTGAAAGAGGAGGGTGTCAAGGTCCTGTTCATATACATCTGCTGTAACGTTAACCTGTTGGTCGTGGGTGACCAGGGTGGTTCCAACATTTGTAATGTAGGGGGCATTGTCGTCATAGAGATAGAGATCATCTAGTATTAGTTGTAGCTGTCCGCCGCTGGTGCTTGTATCTCGTAAGGATATTGATTCGATCTTTGTGTTGGGTAGTCCTCCAAAGGCGGCTTCGTAGTCGTGGTTCAAGTCCCTGTGCATTGTCATCCATGTGCTTGTAGTTCCTACACCGGTCTCGTTGAAGTAAGCCGTTGTACCATTGGCGGGCAGTGTCGTAGCAGCCATATAGTACCGCATTACCTTACCATCATCTAATACTAACTCGAGACAAATCTCGTCGGGGGCTGTATAGTTCTCAAGACGCCACATCACATCAAGGTAAGTTTCCCGAGTGCCATTCAGTGGCCTACCATGGAGTGGCTGGCTTATGTTCCAATTCTCTCCAGTAGGCACCGTTAGATTGGCTGCTTTGCTGCCTGAGAAATAGTATGAATCAGTCACTGTGAAGTAGGAGTTCTCAGTATCCCAGCCACGAATGCTGGAACCTGCTCCCTGCTGGTCTTCGTAATTACCATCGTTGATTGCACGGGAGACAAAGGCAACGTCATCAATCAAGGTAGTGATTGCCGAACCAGAACTTTCAGCTTTGGAATAGAAGAAAATCTGATCAATGAAAATTTCATCAGTGCTGAAGAAGGAGGCGGCATCGTTCCATATGTTTCTCTGGAAATGGTTCCAACCTGCAGTCTCGTTAAAGCTATCCGCTCTGTAAACAAGTTGCGCTAGCGTGTTATTCAACGCAGGGTAGCCTGTACCGCCATAGCCTAAGTAATAATAGATCTCTCTGTACCCTACACCGGTTGTGCACTGTAAGAGGACAAAGGAGTGACTTGTGGGGTCAACATTTTGATAGCTGAGGTTCCACCAAAATCTCAGAACGCCTTGGTTCTGACTTGTTAATCTCGCCTCAGGTTCGCAATAGACGTTGGAGACGCTTTCATTTCCCAAAGAGATTGCGGTTGTGTTTACACTCCAGCTTCCGCTGTGAACATCACTGCTCTGATAAAGGCTACCAGCGTCGAGGTTCCAATAAATTTCCCAAGGGTTTTTAGTCCCACTTTCGAAGTTCCCATCGTTTGTTGCCCCCCCAATCCAGACATAAGCGTTTGTCTCATTAACAACATTGACATCGTCGACAAAGGCGCGCAAATGATCAGTGGAGTCTCCCGATGCGTACCCATAGAATCTAATTTCTTGGATACCAAGAGTGGCGTCTACTGTACCGGGGAACTCTGATACGCTTACAAAGTCATCAGTGATATTTCTGCAAAAACGATTCCACTGCACTGCCGGTTCTTTGAGAAGGAAGTATGCATTCCAACTGGAATTTGTAGAGCCTGTTGTTCCGTTCAAATAATAATACATTCTCCAAGAATCACTGTTATTGTATAGGCTGAGCCGGACGTAGAAATAGTCGGTGGCAGGATCCTCGTTTTTGTCTATATAATATTGGAAAGTAAGATTAAGGTCCCTCATATCGACACTGAGGCCATCTTGATACCAAGTGGCTTCACTGGGTCTATCATAGGGGGTTCGACACTGAATGCCCATTGAATAGGATGTCTCATACACTGGCCAAGGGGATTGGGCGAACCAGGTATATGTATCCCCCGAAGCCTCACTGCTCCATTCCTCAGGGGTATAGGCATTACTCCATGATTCGAAACCACCGTTCTCGATGCGATTAGAAGTGTAATTTGCCAGCGCAAGATTGATAGCTGGCGGTGTTGTATCCACTCCTTCTTGGGAAGCTGTTGACGCCCCAGAATCAGGCACATCAACTGAGGTATTTGGTGCAGCCCCTCCAGTTGCGATTACGGGTAGAGTTGGAAGGAGGGGGAGCAGAATCAGCGTGAACAAGAGAAGATGAATTACAGTTTTTCTCATAGAAGCCCTTCTCTGAATTAATGCCCAACCTGTAATCGTTGTAGATAAAAACGCTTTCACTGCGTCATACATATCGTGAAAAGTGTCTAAATTCAGCTATTACTTACTCTTCTTACAATTAATGTGCTCAAAATCTACTAGAACGGGAAAATAAAAAGAAAAGCGGGAGGGCGATACCTGCCCTCACCCACTAATCAAGCTTCGTACCACATTCATTGCAGAACTTGCTCTTACCTTTAACAGCAGCGCCGCATTCTGGGCAGAATTTCTTCGCCTTAGCTGCTTGCTGTGCGGGTTTTCGGAGCGCTTTGCCACAGTTGGGGCAGAACTTGGGTGGTTTGCCCTTGCTGAGGGGTGCTGCTTCGCCGCAGAAGGGACAAGCAACCGCCGTTACTCCAGCTGCCGCTGGGGACTGGGATTGGCGCATCATCTCAATCATTTGCGGGAACAAGACGATACTGGCACCAGCACTGGCTGCACCCCCGCCCTGACCCATAGCTTCAGCACTACGTCGCAAGGTTTCAGCGGTAAGCAAACCGTCACCAGAGACGCCCTGCGCAGTGAAGAAGAGGCGCTCCCGGTATTCGGGGGTGGTGTCGACACCGGCGAAGGCAACGTCTAGCAGTTTCATACCGTATTCTTCGAATTTGTCTGCCAAGCGAGTCTGAAGCTTCATACTGGTTTCGTCGAGGCGAGTCATCGTGTCGACGAGTTTGTAACCGGAGAGCTCATCGATGACCAGCTCGGTGAACTTGCTTCGGATGAAGTTGGTGACGTCTTGGGTTGTAAAATTCTGTCCGGCAACGATTTCGTTAGCGAAAATCTGTGTATCCTCGATTTCAAACCAAAATTCACCATGGAACTTCAGGGGAGCAAGGTCTTTGGTTTGTCCTTTGCCGCCGAATTTGCCTTGGAACTTGGTCATGTTCAGAAAGAGGATTTCGGCGCTGAAAGGCGATTTGCTGAATCCTCCGAGGCGGCGGAGAATCCCAGTTAGAATCGGGATGTTAGCTGTGGTGATTGTATGGCGACCCACGCCCATTACGTCGAGACCCTTCCCATCACGGTAAAAGATGGCGTTCTGGTTCTCTTTCACGAGGCATTGACTGCCCCATTTTATTATATCGTTGGGCCAGCGAAAGATAATATCGTTCTTCCGCATGCGACGCCACTCGATTATTTCAGGCATTTTTTGTATCACTCTCTAGGGGGATTGGTGTGAATTACCCATAATTGAAGTCAAGTTCCAGCTTTTTGAACTTTTCGGGTTTGTGTCTAACGGGAAAGTCTTATCCTTAATAATGATAAAAGGACAATAATTGCCTGATGGTGTTTGTGCTTGGTAATAATGGTAGTTAAGGCGGATGGACGCCAGGAACCCTTTGATCGTGAGAAACTGCTGCGGTCAGCAAGGCTGATGGGAGCGGCACCAGAGGTAGCAGAGAGGGTCGTGCGTTTGGTCGAACAGCAGGTCTACAACGGGATTCCCACCCTAGAGTTGGCGCGTCTCCTTCAACAGGAACTCCGTCGAGTTCCCTCCTTAGCTAGATACGGGATTAACCTACGGGAATCCCTAGCTAAGATTCGTCCCTATCCGGATTTTGAGGTATTTATCCGAGGTTTACTGAAATTTACGGGCTACAAAGTGCAGGTGGGGGGCATCTGGCCGGGACGTTGCGGGGAGCACGAAATCGATGGTGTTCTACGACGAGGGAGAGAAAACACTGTCCTGGAGGTAAAACACCACAGCAACTATCATACTCAGACAGGGCTTGATGTAGTTAGGATTGCCCGAGCAACACTAGAGGATTTCCAAGAAGGATACAAGCGAGGAGCAACCCCCCTCAACTTCACCAAATACCTGATAGTTTCAAACACCAAACTCTCCTCTCAAGCCGAGCGTTACGCACGATGCCGAGAACTCGGGTTCACAGGTTGGTTCACTCCAGCAACTGGGAGTCTAAACGCTCTAGTCCTTCAACACCGCTATTACCCAATCACCTTTCTACGAGGTCTGAGCCCAACAGAACACCGACAATTCTCCTTAGCACGAATATACACAGTCAAGGACCTTCTGTCCCGGTCATTGAGGGACCTCGCATCCTCGACTGGGCTCACACAAAACCGGCTATCCACACTCGCTAAGAGAGCCCGACGCGCAATAGACTTCAAAATCACTGGAAACTAACCAAACTCGGTAAAAAGCGCAAAAAGAAGAGAAAAGTCGAGGATTACTCCTCGACAAAAAAGGGAAGCACCAAGAACGACTCAGATAATCTCAACGCCTAAAATCACGTCTGCTCTATCCCGCCACTTCCGGGTCATTCGCGAGACCATTCTCCTAAGTTCCTTGATCTGTTTAAGAGCTAGGGTCGGTTCGTCGGAAACAGTATCTAAGACTTCGCCTGCTAGTCGGTCGAAATCCTGAATTACTTCAGCGAACCAGGAATCAAAGCGAAGCATGTTCATCAAATCGTCTTCCTTAATCTTTATCGCGTCAAAGAATGGTCGAAATCCGTAATCGGCGTGCTCGATCTTGCTGATGAGTCGCTCAGTACGGCTAGTCAGCGACCTGATTGTAGTGTAAGCGCCTTCTAGCTCAGCCTCTACAACCTCACGGCGAATATCTTCAATAGTGTCCTGCGTTCGGCGGAGTCGCTCAACTAGCTGGTCACGGAGAATCCGATCAGCGTTGCGTCGCTCCTCCTTGATACGGTAGCCCCTCCAACCAGGAATCAGCTTCATGATTTTCTGGCCTAGGGTGCGTTCGTCGTCCACTTTCTCCATTATACTGGGCTTGTCTTCTGGGGACAAAATGTGTTCACCTCAATGGTGACTACGCTAGGGTTTGAATTCCACTCTTATAAATTCTG
>JAEOSX010000094.1 GCA_016840135.1 Candidatus Hermodarchaeota archaeon | reverse complement strand
TTGCTGCAGCCAAAATCGCAGTACGCGCATTCAACGTTGCAACAATACCAGCCTTGGCTATACTAACAGAGTGTTGTTCCATGACTTCGTGTATTGCTGTCCGATCCTGTGGGCGCATCTTATCGAACTCGTCAATACACGCCAGCCCGCGATCGGCTAGGACGAGGGCACCGGCTTCCAATGTGAGCCCTTCTGTATCTGGGTCCCGGAGCACAGCAGCAGTTAACCCTGCTGCCGTCGAACCCTTGCCACTTGTGTAGAGTCCCCTTGGAGCAAGGCTAGTGACATACTTCAAGAGCTGCGATTTAGCCGTTCCAGGATCCCCTACGAGGAGGATGTTGGAGTCGCCTCTTATTTTGATGCCATCTGAGAGTTCTTTTGCGACGCCTCCGAAGAGTAGGAGTATTACCGCTTCTTTGATGTCGGTTAGCCCGTAGATACTTGGGGCAACGGAGTTGATGATTTTTCTGTGGATGAGGGGGTCTTGGGCGAGTTTGAGGATTTCTTCTTTTTCTTTGGGCGTGATTTCTAGGCGGTCTGCTTCACGTTCTAGAACATCGACGCTGTTTGTCATGAGGAATACGCTGAATGTGGGTGATGCTTTGCGGCGGACTGCGGATATGTCCTGTGAGGATTTAAGGACACCTACGATGCGGACTGGATCGCCGGGTCGTGCGAGGTCGACTAGGTCGTCTTGGAGGAAGCAGTCTAGGGCTCGGGGAAGGGTGCCGGCGGGGAGTTCTTCGGGTTTTTCTTGGAGGCGGATTTTTTGCCAGTCTGTGAACTTGGATTTTTCAGCGAGGAGATCAAAGGGTCCTCGTCGGGTACCACAGGCTTTCTCTGAACAGAAGGGTGGTGGCGTATACTGGCCAAGTTGTGGGATTATCATTACATTTCCACATTGGCGACATTTGAATACCCCCTCAACGAGGAGTGGTTTCACGTCGCTAACACGAGTCACCATGGCATCTACTTTGATGAGGTTACCAATGTGTTCAGCCCGTATTTCACGTACAGAGACCTTGTCAGGCACTTCTCTGAAGCGTATGTGGAATGTTTCGACGGTGCGTGCGTAATCTGGAATGACAACTCGAGCTATGCGGTGGATTGCAGTTGAAGCGGCTTCGATTGCTTGCTCTGGATGTTCACGGAGCGCTTTTGCTAGTTCGGGATCATGACTCGCGATATGGTCAAATTGAACCACGACAGAACGTTTGTCACTAGTCTCAAGCCGTTCAATAGCGTCCCGATACGGGGTGTCTCCTTCCACGGTCTTGAAGGAATTAAGGAAGTCTTCGATTCGAGCTGCGAAGTCGATTTCCTCAGCCACCAATTTCCACCTCTAATACTACATTTTCCCAATTGCGTAGGAGATTCGTAAGGCGGTCTACTAGCCAACACTCTTCTTCCGTCATGTTATTCTTTATCTCGTCAAGACGATCCTCACGTAATGATATTTTCATTAATTTTAGGAGGCGGCTTGTTACAAGATCCCTCAGCAGGCGTTCCATTTTACTTTGTGTTGCAATCCGAACTTGGTTGGGTGATTGCTGGTTCTCTTGTATGAGTTGAGCAATACGTTGTTTCATAATGAAATAATAATTAGGTGCTAATTGCTGAAGGTCTGGTTCACTCGTTTCACGCCACAATGCTTTCTGGAGTTCAGAGGGGCCTATATCAGTTTCTTTAATTCGAACCTTTTTTTGTGTTAGCAGCACTCCAGCAATCCATCGCGGTAAATCAGTTTCACGATCCTTTTCGAAAGGACCATATGTTACATTTTGAACAGTGAATTCATCAATCTCTTCGAGAATAACTATTGTTACTAGAGAATTTCGATATTCAAACAGGACATCATCGTGCATTGTTTTGACTGCCATATTCTTTACAATCCCTTTGAACACTTTCACTTATCTTCTGGTTCACCGTCTTCTGCCAATCGACGCTGGAGAATTTCACCAACACGTTCATCAAAAATCTCAACAGGGATATCCATAAGTGTCAACCGAGCCCGTCTCCCTCGTTGACCACCGCCGATACTTTCCACAACTTTTCCTATAATACCCAACCTTGCGAGTGCATCGACAGTTTTCCGGAATGTCGGCATTGCTTGTTTTGTGGCACCATATTCCTCGCAGATAATCTGATAACTGTCAAATACCTTAGCAAAAGTTGTGGCTTGACTCATTTCTAGTTTAAGTCGTCTAGAAACTGCGGCAAGCACTAGGAGTTCTTGGTAACGCAAACTGTAAAGTACATCTGAGCGGAGTTCGGAAAAGACTTCTTGCTTTGCTCTTCGTATCATTTCGGGAGTAATTGGCCTAACGCCAAACCTATCAGCCGCTTTACCAGCCCATAACAACATTTCAATGCCATGACGAGCGTTTTTTGTTGCCGCAGCAATATTTGCTACCATGAGCAAAATGTCATCGGGAACTACATTATCATGGAAGGCTAGCTCAGTTCTGTACTTTAGAATCTGATATAGCTCCTCTTCCTTATAGGGAGGCATTTCAATTCGGTCGTTTAATCTCCCCGAAAGCGGAAAACTGAGACTATTTTGCCAGTCTGTAGTTCGACATGCAATCAAGGTAGAGATGTATGCTTGTCCATGATGTGCAACTTCACTTGAGTGAATTAGACTCAACAGGTCCTGTCCCAAGAGGTAAGCTTCGTCAAGACAGAGCACTAGCCGTATATTTTCACGTAGAAGCCGTTTATTAAGCATACTTGTGATTTCTTCATCTGAGAATCCGCGACTTGTAACTTTGAATCGTTCTGTAAGGAGATCTCGAAGAATCGCACTTTTTGTACGAAACATAAAACAATCATAATATTCGAATCGCACGCCACCTGATGTACCGCGTTTTGCAGCTACCTTCTCTAGCGCACGTCCAAAGAATTTAATTGAAGCAGTTTTTCCTGTGCCTGGTCGTCCTACGACTGCAACATTCACTGCGTAGGCACCTTCATCATTCAATAGCGGCTTGAATGTGTGACTAAGACGAATTAATTGCGACTCTCTATTCGGGAGTTTGGATGGTATAAATGCTGGATGGAGAGTTTCTTCGCTCTTAAACACTGTAGCACTCAGCAAAGCCCTTTCAATCAAATCATCATCAGAACACAAGATAATTCCCGACTGTTTGTGGTGTTAGCTAATTATGTCAAAGTGAAAGACAGCTAATAAAAGATTTATCCACACCGAGTTACAACTAAACACCTGCTCGCATCTTCCCACTTCCCGAGAAGAAGCTATATAATTTCAGCTATGATCGCTTTCGCTTTGGTTTCTCTTTCTCCTTCGAACTTAGCCACCAATCTAGATAATCGCGACGGTGTTGGGCTCTTGTATCTTCTTGGTTTTCACGTCGGTAGGCTGACCTTTGTTCGTCCCAAGATCGGTCTAGCTCTCCACGGGAAAGGGCGAGTCCACATCGTTTACAAACATATCTACTTGATCGGAAATCATATTTCATTTTCGGAGACGCGCATTCGGGACATCGCACCATTTGTTATCACCTTTTTTCCTAGGAGAGCTAATGAACCGATTGCTTTAACTGTTTTTATAAAGCATATACGCTAAGAGGACCCTAATACATTGCTCAGACATGAATGATATTTCACAGTACGGTTACAGCCTTCGCCAAGTTTCTTGGTTGGTCTGGATTGTACCCTCGTTGGATTGCAGCGTAGTAGGCTAGGAATTGCAGTGGTACAACATATCCTATTGGTGAAAACGCATTTGATAGATTAGAAGGCATCTGTATCACACTATCGCTCAGCTCAGCAAGACGTTCATCATCGCCCGAACACAATGTGATGATTTGAGCTAAACGAGATTTCATCTCCATTACATTACCTAAAATAAAACGTCGAGTTCTGTCATTGGGAGCAACAAAAACAACTGGAAATCCTTCCTCAACAAGGGCAATAGGTCCGTGTTTTGATTCACCCGCAGGGTAACCTTCAGCATGAACATAAGCAAGTTCTTTTATTTTCAGTGCTCCTTCCATTGCTGTAGCTCTACTTATACCTCGACCTAGAAAGAAGAAGCTAGGTTTTGCGACGTAATGCTGTGCAGTTTCCTTGACGATACTCTCTTGGTTTCTAATAATAGACTGGAGTAGCTCGGGAAATTGATTTAATTCCTCGAGAAGATGACGAGCTTCTTCGTGTGTTTGTTTTCCAGTTATTTCACCTACGCAAATTGAAAGACTAGCCAAACATGCTAGCTGTGTAACGAAGGTTTTTGTGGCAGCAACACCGATTTCAGGACCTGCTTGCGTATAGAGAACACTATCAGCTAATCGAGTGATTGAGCTGTCAATCGTATTAGTAATTACGAGAATAGTGCAACCCTGCCGCTTCAAATCTTTGATAGCGTGGATTGTATCTATTGTTTCTCCTGACTGTGAAACTGCTATAATTACTGCTTCGTCACCTAGACTAGTATCAATAATTTCTGGACTCTCTGAGGCAACAACACTATGCAAAAATCGCCCCGCAATCTGAGAAAACATATATCTTGAGGCTAGCGTTGCATGGTAGGATGTTCCTGCAGCCACAGTACAGATTGTTTGGTGGTTATTCATTACTTCAGCGAATTTCTGCAGCTCCGCCTTCTTTATTCGTAATGTATCACGTAGAACCCTTGGTTGTTCATGGATTTCCTTTAGCATGAAATGTGGATAGCCACCCTTCTCTGCCATATCGAGAGTCCACTGAACAGTAGTTGGAGATTTTGGTGGAAGTTTGAAAAGCTTCCCCTTTGGTGATAGCTGGTAAAGAGTAGCACCTTGAGTAGTTAGACAAGCAATTTCCTCGTCTTCGAGCACAATGATTTGTCGTGTCATTGGTAGAAAGGCAGGGACGTCTGACGCACAATAGAACCCATCGTTGCTCAGACCAAGTAGGAGAGGACTCTCTTTTCGAGCACACACGAGTGAGGTTCCACTTGTGTCTAGAACAGCAATTGCATAACTCCCCTCTATTTTGGGCAGGATTTTTCCCACAGCTTGATCGAGTCCTTTTGTAGTTTGTAGAGCTTCCTCGATTAGGTGCGGTATCACTTCCGTATCAGTCTCGGAGAGGAAACTGTGTCCTCGGTCCACTAATGATTCACGAAGTTCTTGGTAATTCTCTATTATTCCATTGTGGACAACTGCAATGCGATTATTGCAGTCTATGTGTGGATGTGCATTAGAACGTGAAGGAGGCCCGTGGGTTGCCCAGCGTGTGTGTCCAATACCAATTACTCCAGGTAGAAGGTCGAAATTCAATCGTCTGTGAATGTCATCAATTTTTCCCTTATCTTTCTTGATATAGATTCGTCCCTCTTCTACGGTCGCTATTCCACTCGAATCGTATCCACGATACTCTAATCGTTTCAGTGACTGTCTGATAAGCGGAGCGACTTGACCTCTGATAAGTACAGCCCCAATAATGCCGCACACACTGAACACCTAATAGATACCCCTAGCCTAGGGTTTCCCCCTTAATAAAACTAACTGCTTTTACGTATATAAGAGTTAATATCAAGAAGCTCGTTCTGCACCAAGTTACTTTAATCGCTTAACCATATAGGGTCCTTTAGACGTATAACCGTGGCGACGATAATACTGTCTCACGCCAATTCCACTTGTACAAACAATGAAACTGCACCCCCCACTCCGAGCACGTTCTTCTGCAGCAGTAAGAAGATGCGCTCCAAGTCCACGATGCTGCCAAGCACCTCCAGGTCTTCCACCCAACTCAGCTACAAGTCCAAAGACATGGAGCTCCCTGAGTAAAGCTGCATCATGCCCGTGGATTTCAGGTCGATGAGTATTCTCACTGGGGATTCGGAGGCGAAGATAGCCCACTAGCATATCTAACTCTGTTTCCTCGAAGGCAAGGAATATCTCTGTACCGTTTGAAGCCGAGTATTCATCGACACTGAGATTCAATGCTTTAATGCCAAGGATTGCGCTACTCGGTAATTCTGAACGCTGTTTATAACCAGCCTCCCGATAACGTATTGTATGAATTGGGTAACCCCTCTCCTCGGCGCGACGAAAGACAAGCTGAGTTAAGTTACCAGCATTTGGTCCTGCAACAATAAGACCTCTAGGTATGTCTCGCTGCATCCTTTGAATACGGACATAACGAGGAATGTAAGGCATTGCTTCTGCCAAGAGATCCACAACTTGCTCAGTCGAATAAGGAGTGTATCCGCTGTTACGCCAAATCTCGAATAGTTCACTTCCACGCAATACAAGGCATGGATATATCTTGAGTAAATCGGGCCTGAACTCCGGACGCTGAAATAGATCTTTGAATATTTGGAGATCTCGTTCTAGAGAAGTGGTTAGCGAACCAGATATTTCAGAAAAATTACCAAGTCCAGGCATTATGTGATAACATATCTTAAGACCCGCATCACGAGCCACTTGAGTAGCAGTAATGACATCTGATATTGTGTGTCCCCGCTGGATATGTTCATAGATATCGTCATAGATTGTCTGGACTCCGAGTTCAACACGTGTTGTTCCAAAAGACAGCATTATATCAACGTGTTTAGGGCTGCAGTAATCAGGCCTGGTTTCTATCGTTATCCCCACTGGTCTAGCGGGGCTTGTTTCCGCCCACTTTATCGCCTCTCCTAAATTAGAGGCTTCTCTTCCATTTAACGCGTCAAAGCATCGTTTCATAAAGTTGAATTGATAGTCATCAGGTGCGGAAAGAAAGGTTCCCCCCATAACAATTAATTCGACTTTATCTGTGCTATGCCCCATGGCTTGTAGTTGCTGTAGGCGACTCGTAACTTGGAGATAAGCATCATATTCGCTTTGCCTTGCCCTTAACGTCGCTGGCTCTTCCCCCGTGTACGCCTTGGGTGAAGTGGGCAGATTTGATGGACAATAGATACATCGCCCCGGGCACTTCATCGGTTTTGCCATGACAGCGACGATGGCGACTCCAGAGAGTGTTCGAGTTGGTTTCTTTCGGAGGACTTTGGCGATGACCCGTTTTTCCTCTTCAGTGGCAAAGGAAAGAATCTCAACATCAGAGGGGAAACGAGGTAGATGGTAACGCCGACAAAGGCGTCGTTTAAGTTTCTGGAGATCCTCTTTGCTGCTAATACGACCTTCCAGTACTTCTCGGATGATTTCCTTTGCCACATGCTGCAATTCAGCATCCACCTTGAGAAAGGTCAGAAACCCTTAGTGATATAGAAACAGAAAAATGTGAAGTGCTCTAAGAACTCGAATCTGATCTTAGCCCTATCTTCTTCTCATCCGTTCAGGTTTGGGTTGACCTACAGCTACATCTTCAAGTACTCGCTTGATGTAGTTACGCCGGTTTCGGATCCGAGGAATAGGAGTACGTCGAGTCCTTCCCTCAACTCGAGGAGTTTGACTTCTTACCTTACCAGCTTTAGTTAAAGATCCGTGAGAGCCTGGCATCTTTTTTCACTGCTTCGGTGTTTACGTATCACCCTTTAAGGATTTCCTTTATCTCCAGTAGGAAGTTTTTTACCATATATTCGGAAGGTAGGGTGCATTTGGTGAATTACTGATGGACGGAGTCCTAGTTTTGAGCTTCTATGGAGTTTGTTGCGTAGACGAGCACCTTAACCTCGTTACTAAGATTAGGTTTAGTGAGGAGGTTGACGAAGCTTCTGCGAGTATTGAAAGAATTCTAAATGGTGAGAAGGAACCTGTGCTAGAGGAGATCTTCGCCCGATTAGCAGAGAAAAACATAACACGGTTATTTGTCGAGTCGAAGCAATTGGCAGAGGAACTAGCACGAATTTATGGGATTAAAACTGTTCACTCAGAGGATATTGTTTTATGGCGCAATGTTCGGAGCACACTTTTAACACCGCTGACAACAGCTAAACACCGCCAGTTACTCCGAGAAATCGCCTTGGAAGTTTCAAAACAAGCAATCCGAGAAGCTTCAGAGAGAAGGGATCAGTTAATCATACAAGCAATGGGCACTCTAGATGAAATTGAGAGAACGCTAAACCTCTTTATGTCAAGACTACGTGAATATTATGGATTGCATTTTCCGGAAGCCGCAAAGCGTCAAGACAACGCGTACAGCTTTGCAAGGCTCATCGCTGAAGGAGGACAACGAGATTCAATCCGTGGAAATACTGAATTGATGGCAACGCTATCAAAAGCAACAAGGAAAGTCATTACAGCACGGCAATCAATGGGAGCAGAGATTGGTACCTCAGATATGACAATGATTCAGAAATTAGCACAGCAGTACATCAATCTCCATAAATATAGAGAACAACTAGAAAACTATTTGGATAAAGTGATGCAAGAGGTAGCCCTGAACCTCAGAGGTTTAATTGGACCAATTCTAGGAGCCAGACTAATCAGTTCAGCGGGAAGCATTGAGAAACTTGCACGACTTCCCGCGAGCACAATTCAAGTTCTAGGCGCGGAAAAGGCACTTTTTCGTGCACTGAAGACCGGAGCACGCCCCCCTAAACATGGTGTCATCTTTCAACACACATTGATTCATTCGGCTCCATGGTGGCAACGAGGCAAGATTGCTAGAGTATTAGCAGGTAAAATTGCTATTGCTGCACGCGTTGATTTTTATGGTGGACAATATCTTGCAGAGGAGCTGAAGCAAAGCGTAGCTCAACGGATAGAGGAAATTAAGAGAAAATATCCTAAAGGCCCACAGGAACGGAAGGCAGAGGGAGCGCCCCACCGACAACAACAGGCACCTTCTAGAAGGAAGAGATATTCTCAAAAGACTACCACAAAAAGGAAGCGTAGGACGCGAGACAGGAGGAGGGCAGAACATTGACTCGTATACGCACTGACCAGAAACGACATCAACTTTATTGGGTTCGTTTCGATGATGGAGCAGAACGGCCTGTTACCCTGAGTCTTTCTAGTGGGACCCAGGTGTATGGTGAACAAGTTATTACTGAGGAGGGGAGAGAGTTCAGAGTGTGGGACCCCTATAGAAGCAAGTTAGCAGCATCAATTGTCCATGGGTTATCTGTTTTCGCGTTCACAAAGGGAGTAAGTGTTCTTTATCTCGGCGCTTCATCAGGAACTACAGCTAGCCATGTGTCTGACCTCATCGGTGTTGACGGCGTTGTCTATTGTGTTGAATTTGCACCGCGTGTAATGCGAAACCTTCTACAAGTTTGCACAACTAGAGCCAATATGGTTCCCATCCTTGCTGATGCGTACCACCCAGAAAACTATCTACAAGTACCAGAATTAGTAGATATTATTTACCAAGATGTTGCTCAACCTGATCAAGCTGAAATTCTCATAAGAAATTCCGTACGATTCTTGAAGCCGGGAGGTACAGCATATTTAGCGGTGAAAGCGAGGAGCATTGACGTTGTAGCCAAACCTAAACAGGTGTTTTTGAAAGAGGAGAAGAAACTAAAACATGCAGGCTTCACTATCGTGGATCGTATTGACCTAGAGCCTTTCTCCAGTGACCATATTTTCATTAGCGCGATATTTAGTGGTGAAGTTTGTTGACTAAATACGCAGGGTTTATCTCCCAACTTGAGCGAGAGGTAGCTCAACTTAACAATCATTTACCTCGCACAAAGAGAGCCTTAAATCAGTTACTAACTGAGCGGAAGCCTTCATTTCTTACTCGAGACGGACAACTAAGCACAATTCGGAGGGAGGAGCTAGAGAAAATTGCGGAACTGGTACCACCAAAGTTACATTCAGCAGTAGGGCTCCCCTTTACTATTCTTCGACGAACATCACTAGGCCCTGGTGCTCACTCAATCGGTGGTACAAAACTTGAACAATTTACAGTACTCCGAATAATAAATAAAATCACAGCCACCTACGAAGTTTGGCGCGAAATTTCACTTCCCAAATGCATTTATTCACTCGAAGTATCACTTCTAAGAAGAGAACTACCTACAACTACAGCGATAGGATTCGGCTTGTAATATGTCGACTAGAGAAAAATACCGAGAAGAAATCCGGGAAGTAATCGACACTGCAGTTCGAAATCACGCTACAGCATTTAATCAGGGTTATTGCTTCGACTCGGTAATAAGCGATGAGGACGATAAAATCCGTATTGTCATCAAGTTTAGCAACAAGATTGATGACGTATGGCCAGAGGCAATCACGGAACTTCGAAGGATAAGTTTTAACCTGCGTTGCACGCCCTTACTTGTGGGGGAACGCACACGCAAGCATGAGATTCAAGATGGCGTTGTTTACACTCGAGGAGATGTGGCTGCAATAAATTTGCACACATTACGGCAAATGCTTGAAGAAAGGATTCTACCCTATATTCGGACAAGGAAGGGGGGGATTTATGTGAAACTTGATTGCCAATTGTTGAGAAAACAGCGTGAAGCTAGAAATCTCTCTCGAGGAGATGTGGCTGGAGAGGTTGGAGTTTCAAGGCGAGCAATCTACGAATATGAAAGAGGAATGATGAACCCCACGGTTGAAATTGCACTACGCCTAGAGGAGCTGTTAGAAATCAAATTGATCGAGCCGATTAATCCTCTAAAATTTGATTCAACAGCTCAAGATGATTCACCGATTAGTGAGCAAGAGAAGCCAACACAGCTTTCTCAAGAAGTAGTCTTGATGTTTTCGCGGTTAGGGCTTGATTCCACTATAACTTCAGTAGCTCCTTTTGATATGGTCACCTCCATTCATGACAATGTAGTCCTTAGTTGTTTAAGGCAGAATGTTAAACTAATCGATGAGCCACGACTGATATTCCTCGCGAAATTATCGGAGGTCCTAAAAGAGCACCCAGCTATTATTACTTCAGAACAACTTGGTACTAAATCCAAAGATGGAATCCCAGTCGTTTCTATCAAGGAACTGATGTCCATCCAAAACCCGAATGAACTGATTTCATTGATTCAGGAGCGCCGAGGAACCTAATGTGTTCGAGAAATACAAAGAGGGGCAAGTGACCTTTCTCAGCCCACCGATTCAGAAGGTTCCAACAACAGGCATGTCGGTTTTTTATAACCCAAAATCTGAATTAAACAGAGACGTCACTATCAGCGTAATCCAAGCCTTCCTAACCCACTATGGAATAACAAATGCAAGAGTATGTACACCTCTCGCAGGAACTGGTGTTCGTGCTGTTCGTATCGCAAAGGAGGTTGATGGGATAAAATGCATTGTTGCAGGTGATAGTAACCCAATTGCTGTTGAACTAATCAAAAGAAATTCTGAATTAAACGAAGTTTCAGAAATTATTGAGGTTCATCACAGCGATGCAAATCTTCTCCTGACTCAACACCATCGTAGAACGCAAAGATTCGATGTTATCGACATCGACCCTTTTGGATCACCCCGTATTTTCTTTGCTGCTGCAATTGGTGCAATGAAGCCACGTAGCCTTCTGTGTTTGACGGCGACTGATCTACCTGTTCTAGTAGGAATCCGACCCAAGGCCTGCATGAAACGGTATGCCGCAACTCCAGCTAGAACAGAATATGGTCACGAGCTTGCTATCAGATTACTTCTAGGATGCGCAATCCGAGAGGCTGCATCTCAGAACATTGGACTTGAGCCTTTACTCACAATCTATGTAGATCATTATGTACGCATTTTTTGCGTTGCCTCTAAGGGTGACGAAGCAGCGTGGACTGCTATCTCTCAACTAGGCCACCTCTTTCATTGCGATGAATGTGGTTCCCGGAGGTTGGTCAACACTTTGCAGTCCTTTTCTCCTTCATGTCCTAACTGTAATTCAACAAGAATTCAACGGGCTGGTCCTCTTTGGGCAAATCATCTTGGCAGCCGCGATTTCATTGATAAAACTCTAAGAGAGATAACACATAAACCTCTAGGGACAAAAAGACGGTTGACTCGCCTAATCAAATGCTTACTTGAAGAACTGGACGGTCCTCCCACGTATTTTGATCTTCACAAGCTTTGTGATAAGTTAGAAATACCGATACCTTCGTTTAATGATGTCGTAAGAATTCTTCGTGCTAAAGGGCAATTCTGTTCTCGTACTCATTTCTCACCATATGCAATACGTACCAGCGCTTCTGTACAAGTTCTCCATCAGACACTTCTGCAAATCATAAAAGGAGAGCAAAATCATGTCTAGATGGGACAAGCGAGAGCCGTATCGCAGAAAAGCCAGAGCTATGGGTTATCGTGCACGGGCAGCTTACAAGCTCCTTGAGATAGAGAAACGATTTAAAATACTGCATGGTGCGAAACGAATTGTCGATCTTTGTTGTGCTCCAGGTAGCTGGCTACAAGTTGTTACTCAACACTGCAAGGAAACTGATTTGGATATAATTGGGGTGGACATCGCCCCTTTGAAACCAGTAGATGATGTAAAGATTATTCAGAGTTCAATCGACGCACCCGATCTCGCTTTTCGAATCCGTGAGCAACTAGGTGGGCTGGCAAATCTAGTCTTAAGCGATTGTTCGCCCAAGTTGACTGGGAACAAGACACTTGACCGTGAACGTCAAGCGTATCTAGGAAAGAAAAGCCTAGCTATAGCTCTTGAAGTATTATCTAAACGCGGACACTTTGTGACAAAGCTATTCCAATCAGAGTACACTCAAGAATTGGTAACATGGACGAAGAATCGTTTTGATTTTATCAGACTCTTCAAACCAAGTGCTTCACTTCCGAGAAGCCCAGAGATTTATCTGATTGCTAAATATTTCCGAGCACCAGCTAAGTAGGATTAAGGCGCTCTGCTAACCACACGTTTAATTTTCCGCAATACCAAGGAGTAATTGGCTGTCCCTCACCGCATTGTTCAATCTCTTTGCAAGAAAAACATGGACACCCGTTGAACGTATTCCATTTGGAGCTTTCCCTGCCCTGCCAGATAAGTCTAGTCGTTGACGCGCCATTATGTTGGTCTTCAACTTCCTTGACGTACCCCTGCCTCTTCAAAGATTCAATTACATTTTGAACATTGGAGGCGCTTTTCTCTAACTCTTGAATTAGCTCCGAGAGGAGGAGGCCCTTGCTCCCTGCCTCTTTTAGAAGAGCGATTGCACGAGATTCCATTTAACTACTTGAAAGGTATCATCGCTTAATAAAAAACCTTTCAGAACCACGAATTAAGAAAAAAGAGGAGCAGGGGCGATGAATCGCCCCAAGTATCAAGTTAGAGCGGGACTTCGAGTTCTAGTTTCTCTACTAATTCTTTGTATCGATTTCGAACAGTGACCTCTGTTACCCTCGCTACTGCTGCAACTTCGCGTTGAGTACGACGCGAATTTTCTAACACGCTAGCTACGTATATGGCGGCAGCTGCGACCCCTGTTGGGCCTCGTCCGCTAGTGAGACCTTTGGTTGCTGCCATCTTTAGGATTTTGACAGCATGTGCTTGAACCCTACCGACGAGTTTTAATTCGCTAACGAAACGTGGAACATAGTCGATAGGAGAGGTAGGAGGGATTGATAGCTGAAGTTCGCGAGCAATAAACCGATAGCTCCGACCAATCTCTTTCTTGCCGACTCGTGATACCTCTGCAACTTCATCTAGTGTTCGAGGAATCCTAGACTGTCGGCAAGAAGCGTAAAGGGCTGCTGCTGCAACACCTTCGATTGATCGACCGCGAATGAGTCGCTGTTCTACTGCACGCCGATAAAGCATCGCTGCGATTTCACGAACCGTTCGCGGGAGTCCTAGACTTGATGCCATACGATCGAGTTCGGATAAAGCATATGCAAGATTCCTTTCTGTTGCGTCAGAGACGCGGATTCTACGCTGCCATTTACGAAGCCTGTAAATTTGTGCGCGGCGTTTCGGAGCAAGATCCTTTCCGTAACTATCTCTATTTCGCCAGTCAATCATCGTCGATAATCCCTTGTCATGTATTGTGTATGTCAAGGGGGCACCAACTCTTGCGCGTTTCTCTCGTTGCTCTTGGTCAAAGGCCCTCCATTCTGGGCCCTCATCGATGATGCGGTCTGTTAGCACTAACCCGCAGCTTCTACAGACGATTTCAGCTCTCTGATAATCCTTCACTAACTTGTCATCGCCGCAGTCTGGGCAAAGCGATATTGTGGGAGCACTTACTTCTTTCGTCGTTTATGTCTGCCTCCTCTGGACTTGGCCTTCGCCTGGAAAAGAGCCGACCCTGGAGGCAATGAATCTACAGTGATTTGAGACTCTGGTTTTATAGATGCAAATGGTCGATTAATAGGTCCGAAAATGTCTATTATAGTTCCAACTAGTTTCGATTTAGTGGTGAATAGTCGTGTGCCTAGGCGGATAGCCTGTTTTACCCGCGCAATGATGTGACCTTGCGCAGAGAAATGTAACACCGCGCCTATTCTGAGCAGCAAATCGACTCCTGGGAAGGCGAAGATCTGGTTGGGATAGAGGATTGGAAGCGCACTGTCTCTTAAAAAGGTTTTCTTGCTTTTCTGGTGCGAAATCTTGTCTTACTTTACATTAACCTCTCGGATCCGCTAGATATGTAGGTGATTAGACGGAAAGCCGATTCAAATGCCATTAGATTGAGGTTTTAATTTCCCCTCTTGGAGCCGGTCTTGGTTTTTAGTGTCTTCATTTTTGTTGCTAGCTCTTTTAGTAGGAGTGTTTTCGGACGTTCTGATGTTTTCTTGATGAGGACTAAGCCAGGTGTACCCCACCAACTTGCTGGATAACGTGCTTCTGTTTTAACCTCGAATTCTAGTCCAAGCCGACGTGCTGCAAGCACAATTAGCTCAACATCCACACTAGGAAGTGCTAATTTTTTAGGAATACGGCGTCCCGACTTGCGAGAACGCCCCGCTTCAAAATAAGCGGGATAAACATAGTGAAATCCTGATTGCCTCATATTAAACCATCTTTATCCCCAATCAATTCGCAATAAGTTTTTCGTGTTATAGTAATGTAGTAAGTCTAAAAAGCTGTAGCCTGTTTTCGGAGTATGTTATGCACGAGTTTTCAACGGCAGTAGGTATTGTGAATGCGGTTAAGAGAGCAGCGAGTACGCACAATGCAACTAGGGTGACTGCTATTCGCCTTCAAATAGGACACCTATCAATGCTGAATCATGATCAGTTGATATTTGGTATTGAAATAGCTTCGAAGGGAACCATTCTAGAAGGTGCGGAAATTTCGATTGATACTCTAGCGATAAAGGCTGTATGCAAAAAATGTGGAACAGCAATTGTAATAGAAGAACACAAGTCGATATATGATATTCTAGCTACTTTGGTATGTCCCAAATGCGACAGCAAAGACGTAGAAATAATTCAGGGTCGAGAATGCGTAATAAAAGATATCAAGGCCGTTGTCGGCTCTGACTGATTACTATTCGCTTAGTAATAGTGCGTCGACGCCACCTGTTTGTCCTGGCCGACTTGTCACAACAGCCTTACCTTTTTCTGTTTCAATTATCGCGCCTTTAGTGATGATTCCACGCCGATCTAAATCCACATCAGCGGGGTTCTTTAGGACTTGGATTATCCTTAGTTTCTCTGATTTGCCTGTTTGCCTGTCAGTTACGTTTGCATGGGAAGCAGCAAGAAGGCTCGGTCGACTCCTTCCTCCAAGAGCCCGTTTTGTACGAAGTTTCTGCTCCCCGACTATTGTTTCGGTAGCTTGACTACCTCGCTCATATTTGCGGTGTTTCCGGGAAACCCTTCGACGGGCACCAGTAGAATAACGTTTAGACTTACCTTGCCACAATGGCATTTCTGTTACCTCTTTTTGAATGAGAACCAAGCTATGTAGCTTTAAACGTTTCGGGAATTGCAAAGAGCTAAAGGCAACTTTCAGAGCTGTTGTTAGCTATAATATGAGGTGAATACTTCTTGTTAGATGATGATTTCAGTCGAGTAGAGCTTGCTCATGGGGCAGGTGGACGGGCGATGACTCAGTTCTTGAAGGAAATTGTCTTTCCATGTTTTCAATTTAACAAGATTAACGGCGGAATTGGTTTGCCATCAGCAGATGATGGTGCTACAATTCCTCTAGGAGATAAAGAAGTAGTCATCTCGACAGATAGTCACACTGTGACCCCTTTATTTTTTGCAGGAGGAGATATTGGCAGGTTGGCTGCCGCCGGGACTATAAATGATATAGCTATGATGGGGGCTTGTCCGCTTGTTATGACTTGTGCTCTGCTTATTGAAGAGGGGTTTCCGATTGATGACTTGCGCCAAATTCTTAGTTCTTTGTCAGCTACAGCATTTGAGGAGCAAGTAGCAATGATTGCAGGCGATACAAAGGTTATGCCAAGAGACACCCTAGATAAGCTAGTTATCTGTACAACAGGTGTTGGTATCGTAGATCGAGGAAAAACCGTGGTTGACAGCGGTATTCAACCTGGCGATAATATCATAATCACAGGGTCTATTGGAGATCATGGTATCGCTATTCTTGCTGAAAGAGATGGTCTCACGTTCGGAACCGAACTTAAATCAGATGTTGCACCTTTGTGGTCCACTGTTAAATCAGCTCTTGAAATTGGTGGTATTCATGCAATGAAGGACCCGACACGAGGCGGTGTTGCTGCAGCGTTGAACGAACTAGCTCAAAAATCCAGTGTGAGTATATGGATTGATGAAGAGAAGTTGCCAATTCGACGCGAAGTTCAAGCAGCTAGTCAAATGTTGGGACTAGATCCACTTCAAGTAACATGCGAGGGGAAGGCGATTATTGCTGTAGAAGCGGAAAAGGCTGAGGAAGTGCATGAAGCCCTTCAGAAGACTCGTTATGGCGCTGATGCAGTAATTTTAGGCGAGGCGAAAGAAGAGAGGCAAGGACTCGTTCTTATGAAAACAAAGGTTGGAGGCACTCGTCTTATTCAACAACCTTGGGCAGAAGCGATTCCACGCGTTTGTTAGTTGGTAAAACCAGTTAGGATTTTTTCAATACGTTCTCCAAGATCTGAATTATCACAGACCGTGATAGGCTGCGTACCCTGAAGCTTGGCTTTGTAATCAGTTAAAAGAAGCTTTTTGACTTGTTTTGTAAGGTACTTTAAGAGTAATGGATTACAGTCTTTTGCACTGCAAAGAACAATGAGAGCATATGGCAATGGCTGGAATGTGAACCGCCAACGCCCTGCGTCAAGTCGTTCAATACAATCTCCCGAAGTTACTTGTCTCACAAACATATTCAAGGCTGTAAAGAGTCCACAAAGTATTGATGGGTCAGTCTTCATACTGTGTGACTTGATGATACGATAGAATAATGGGCATCCTGATTCGCGCATAATAAAAATCGCATAAATGCCAGTGGATATACTCAAATCCTCTTTTTCCTGATTTATTCCCGGATTTATTGAAGTAGTGTAGAAGCGAGCCAAATCAGAAGCCTCATCAGTTATGGCTCTAATCGCAAATATTAATTTAAACTCACAAATTAGAGTGCAAAAGGAGTTTATGAGTTACTTACCGGTTTACTAGTTCCTGTTCTTTTTCTTGTTGTTGTATCCTACGAATCATTCGGCGAAGTTGGATCTTAAGTTTTTCAAGATCATAATCAAACCCGAAGTAGTCTGCGAACATCTGACTTGTAATCAATTCCTTGGATCGTCCTCGGGGTTGTGACTCTATGAATCCTAACCCTTCAAGTTGTCTGATGTGTTTGTAGCTGTGCGACCCACGATATTCAACGACTTGGGACTGGAGTATTGGTTGTTTTAAGGCTATGTAGAGTAGAGTCTTCAATTCACCCAATGAGAGAAGGCCATGAGGAGCTAGTGCAGCAACACGTTCGCTAAGATTGGGATCGAGTTGAAGGACAAAACGTTGACGGGGAAGTTGAACTAGGACAAGAGCCCCACCCCGGGTTTTATATTCAGTAATTAGTTCATTGAGTATCTCTCGAATTCGTTTAAGTGTGGGTAATTGAGTAGCATCTTGGATTTCATGAATAGAGAGAGGACGTCCCGAAATGTAAAGGGCTGCTTCAACAAGTCTCTTATCATCCTGCATCTACTTCAACCTCGTCCTTATTTGCCTCTAAAAAATTAATCAAGATATCTCCAAAATCCATATCTTGGGAAATGAGCACTTTTTCCTCTGCCAGTAGAAACATAAGAGTAAGAAAGATACGAATGATTTCTACGCGGGCTAAGCCTCGAACAAATTCAAAGAAAGAAACGGGGTTGCTTTCGAGACTAGCTTCGCGTAATTTCTCGTATATACTTTGCATCCACTTTCTAAATTGGAAATCGGATTCCTGCTTTCGACCAAACTCCTCCGGTGTCGGCAGTGCAGTGATGTGACGTTGTCGTTTTCGTTTTGTAGAAGGGAATACCAATTCACGTAATGCTTCTACGAGTTCTGTTTCGGAAACTGGACGAACCTGTTGCCTAAAAGGAGGACGAATTGGGGGGAGGAAAATATCCTCTTCAATTTCTGTTATAGCTTCCTCCTCTCGACCAAATTCTAGAAGATACTCGGTTTTGTATCTGAGTAATATCGCCGCAGAAAGAAGAGCTCTTCCACATATGCGGAAATCAAAATCTCCTGTCAGAAGCCGACCAATGAACCCGTTAACTAGCTCTGCTAAGTCAAGCTCCCAAGGACTGATTTTCTGGAGCTCAAGGATATCAGTTAAGATACGCCAAGGTTGATGGAGCCAGAAAGGGTCCTGACTTCTTGTCGTCAATTACCTCACTTTTTTTGAAATTGCAGTGATATTGTTGTCTGAGCAATCAATCATTGTTAGTGAAAGACTACAATACACACTGTAGATACTTCCTTCACCTGTCAAATGATACATAAATGCTCCGAAGTGAATCACTCCCAAAGTTTCATATCGAGAGTTACTGTAATATTCACAAAACCGGTCTTAGCTACGGGTACTCGGTTTCTCTACCATCAAAACTCCCTCTTCGAACTTTATCGAGAAGACACGAGATAGACCTTCGACCATCGCAACGCCATATAAAGTGTGTGCCCATCGAATTGTAATCTCGTTATGAGAAATTAATATGAATTGAGACTTTTGTGACAGTTTATCGAGTAGTCTCGCGACGCGCTCGGTATTTGTGGGGTCAAGTGATTCATCAATTTCATCTAGAAAGAAGAAAGGAGCTGGTTGGTGAAGTTGAAGAGCAAAAATAAAAGCAAGAGCCGTAAGTGCTTTTTCTCCTCCTGAAAGAGCGTCAAGGTATTGTACGCGTTTTCCTTCAGGTCGCGCTTTCATACGAATCCCGCCAAGGAAAGGGTTCTCTGGATTCTCTAATTCAAGCTCCCCTTCACCATCTGCTAGCTGCTTATAAACCTCAGCGAAGTGTCTTGAAATACTAGTAAAAGACATCATGAATACCTTGAACTTCTCTGCTTCAGCTTTTCGCATTGCTTCAAGTATTGCTTCGCGTTCATCACGAATGCTTTTTTCCTTCTCGGATATTTCTTCGTAGGCTTGTCTAACAACATCAAATCGCTCAATAGCCTTTTGGTTAATTAACCCAAGCTCTTCCCGCTCTTGCTCCAGTTCAGTGAGCTGCTTCCGTAGGCTATAGACACTAGAAGGCAGTATTGGTGCAGGCGGCGGTTCCATTCCGTTTACCTTTTCTTTTTGTGTTATGAGGCGTTCTTCCCAATTTTCAATACGAACCTCAAGTTTAGATCGGCTATTCCGCTCCTCGCTTATTCTAATGGTTAATTCCTCTGCCAATTCTGCTAATCGGCGTCGCTCAGACTCGTTCTCCTCTAGCGTCTGTTCAAGAGTAACAAGTTCGTTTTTTAAATCGATTACTTCTTGGGCAAGATTATCTGCTTGAGCCTGCGCGTCTTTATTCACCTGTTCAGAATCTCCAAGTTCGCCCCTAACGCGCTCAAGTTCATTATTCAAAAGTAGCAGTTCTTTCTGTAGGCGCTTCTGCTCAGTTTGAGCAAAACGCATTTCGCCACTCTTCTCTGTCAACTGGATTTCGACTTTTCGGAGTTGCTCCTCAAGTTCATCGAGCTCTCCACGAAGGCGATTAATCTTATTATCAGCACTGCCCCTTTCTAGCTCTGCTAGTTTCTCTTGATATCCTTGACGCTCGGTTACAAGTCGAGCTATTCCTTCTTCTTCTAGCTGCTGTTTCTGAGCCAAATCATCTCTTGCTGACACTTCTTCCCGCAAGCTCTCTTGTAGAGTTATTATACTATCCTTTAATGCTGTTAGTGCTTCTTCTTTATACGTTATATCATCCTGTGCTTCAGTGAAGCGCTGTTCTATTCTAGTCAACTCTCGTTGAGCAAGCGTCAGCTGTTCATCGAGTTGATTATTGGAACTCTCTAATTTCTGAAAATCATGGTCCAACGATTCGCGTAATTCACGCAACTCTTTAAGTTTCCTTTGCAGTTCAGGAATCAAACTTTCCTCTTCTAAAGACAGAGACGGAAAGCGTTTGTAGTAGCCGCCAGTTAAAGTGTGATTTGGCTCAACAACATCGCCATCGATTGAGATTCTTCTAAATCCTGGAGCTTTAATTGATCGTGCAGTAGACAAGTCCTTGACGATAATTGTATGACCAAAAGCAAATTCAAATGCAGAGCGGAACTTTTCGTCAAAGGATAGAAGGTCAATAGCATTCCCTATTAAGCCTGGAAAACTCTCCTTATAGGTGGAAGAATGAGGATTAATTGATGCAAGGGGAATAAACGATGCCCGACCTATTTTACTTTGTTTCAGATATTTTATACATCGAGCGGCTGTATCCTCATTGTCAACTACTATGAATTCTAGTCTACCTCGACTCGCAACTTCCAAAGCGACAGCATATTCGGTCGAGGTTTTACCTAGACTAGCAAGAGTACCGTATATTCCAGATATTTGTTGTTCTTCTGCAAACCGAAGAATTGCGTTGATTGCGGCTTGTCGGGACACCCTAAGCTTGCCGAGTTCACGGATGGTTTTAAGTCGGGTTCGTGCTTCCAATAGTTCATCTTTTGTCTTCTGAATTAACTGATCAAGTTCAGATTGGTCCCTTCTGTGATCAAGTATAGAAGAGCTTGTTGTTCGCAGCTGCTCTTGGATTTCTATCAGTGCGGCTCTTTTTTGTTGAACTTCAACTTCAGTTTCCTTAAGGGAGCTTTGTGCTTCTTCAATTTCTTGTTCTTGATTTGATACTAATGATGAACTCGTCGTGATTTGTTGCTGAAGATTGACTATTTTCTGTTCAGCCACACGATACATAGCCTTAATTTCGCCCAGCTTTCCCCTTTTTTGCTCAATAGTTTCTGATAGGGAAAGGACACTCGTTCTCGATTCCAGATAATCAGCATCGGGTTTAGATAGTTGTACTGAAAGTTGCATTAGTTCCGTACGAAGAGAAGTGATTTTCGTCTTCAGTGCAGCTGCTTCGCTCTTTAATTTCCCAACTAGCTTCTCCAAACTGGAATATTTGTCTGACTCGATTCTCTCCAAGGAATGGAGATGAGTGATACTGGCGGAAATAGATTCAGTTTGGCGTCTAAGCTTGCCCAAAGTGATTTGAAGCCCATTTATTTTCTCTGTAATCCGTGATTTTTCTACTTCTTTAGCATGGCTCGCACTTTCAAGGTCTTTCATCCGCACCTCAATGGTCTTGGCAGCAACCTCCAGAGCTATGATTTGCTCTTTTGCTTCCCTTTTTTGTGTCTCAAATTGATTGATAGTCTTGGTTAGAGAAGCATACTCACTTTTTAAATCATTTAGACGCTCTTCAACACGAGCCAATTCGGCGAAAGCCAACTCACGTTGGAGCAGCACCATTTTCTCGGTTATTTCTTGCCAGCGAAGAGCATCACTCCGATCTCTTTCTAATCGTTCGTATTCTTGACGGATTTCTTCTGTACGCACTTGGACTAGACCGAGATTAGCATCAACTTTCTTGAGTTCTTCCTCGATTTGTCGTTTTTTCTCATCATATACAGAAATGCCAGCTATATTTTCAACAATTTGACGGATTTGAGTAGATGACATGCCAACGATATTTGCTAGCTCAGTTTGAAGGACAATATTATACCCTTCAGGATGCAATCCAGCGGCACCGATTGTGTCTAGAAGCTCTGTTCTTGTGCAGCGTTTCCCATTGAGACGGTATACGCTAACTCCGCTTGTGTCGATTTCCCTGCTGACCGAAACCTCATCAGCGTCTACTGGAAGCTGTCTGTCTTTATTATCGAAAACCATTGTCACTCGGCAAAATTTGGCAGGAGGATTTGCTTCACCACCGTGATATAATAGAGAAGCGAAGTTCTCTGCACGGAGGGCTTTACTACTCAGCCGACCAAGAACAAAGCACACAGCGTCGAGAATATTGCTTTTACCACAGCCGTTCTTTCCAACAAAAACAGTCAAGCCCTTGCTTAAATTCAGGGTTACCTTACGTGTACCAAACGATTTGAACCCCGAAAGCTGTAATTGTCGGATATGAGCCACGAGAATATCCCCGTCAACTTCGCCGAGTTTTGAAATTCTATATGATTATATTCTACCCGTCTGGAAGCCAGACATATAAGAACGGGTAATATCCCTAATGTTTTTTTAACCTTGTTCTATTTTTTCTACGGCTCTTCGGAGACTCCTGATAATAAGACCTAAGCTAGGGGCAGCATCTTTTCCAGCGATCGCCACTGCAAAGGCCTTCAAGCCGTGAACCGCTATTGTATACCCATTCTCTGACTCGATATAAAGAACCTGTGATATACCCTGGTTAACAACGGTGTTGACATTTTTTGACTCGTTATGAAATGCCAAAATACTAGCAGCAATCTTGGAATGGTCTTTTTCTGTCAGTGTTTGACCTGCAGCTACTTTCCCAGAAGATGAGGCGACAATCAAGCCTTCGAGTTCGGGAATAATATCCATAATTTGGCTGAGAATCTGCTCAATCGCTTCCTTGTTCAGCATTAAAGACACGCTCACGATTTCAATTTACCTAAGATGATGCCCTATTCCGAGATAAGTGTTTAGAAGATAAAAACTGTTCTCTTTAGTTTGAAGGTAACGATTCTGTGATTAGCATATTTCATTGTTTATAGATTAGATAAGACACTCTCTTAGGCGCGCTGCCATGAATCAGGAATTATATTCAATCAAAGCACTTGATTCCTGTGAGCATGTTTCAAATTACGTTCTGAATACAAGGATACCTTTATAACTAAATCAGGTGACTGATTAATTAGAAGTAATGTGTGTGGGGTCCTATGATAGGTGGAAAGGCATTAAAAGATACTCTTAAGCGTTTGGAAGCTCATGAAGGAGTACGTGGCGTCATAATCACAAATATGGAAGGTTTACCCATAAAGTCGACCCTTGGCGCTGAAAAAACTGAGATAATAGCCGCCCTAATCACATCTCTTATAGGAAAAGCAAAGCGGGTTGTTGACGAATTAGGTGAAGAGCTCGGCGCTAACTTCATGAATTTCCTCACTATTTCAACACCTGAAAGTGAGATACTGGTCGCCCCCGAAGAAGATTATATTCTGATACTGTTAAAGAGTACTTAGAATTTTGGATTTCCAAAACCTGCTCCCCAAAAGAATTTAAGTCGCCAATCAAATGATTAAAACTACAAGCCCTGGTGAAAGGAGCTATCTAAATGCACCCTGTAAAAACCTTTGACGAAATCCTCGCTGATGTTATCAAAAGCGAGGGAGGAATCAAGAAGTGCATCCTTGTAGACAGGACTGGACTCACGATTGCCCACGTCTCCAAGTTTAGCTATTATCCTCTTGATGTTGATGGAATTGGCGCTATTGCTAGTGCTGTATTCTGTGCAAGTGAAGAGCAGGGTAAAAACTTGGATGTAGGGAATCTAATTATTGTTACTTCAGAATTCGATGACGGGAAAATCTTCGCTGCTGGTGCCGGCAAGGGCGTTCTGTGTGTCATTACTGATAAGGAAGTCAATCTTGGCATGATTAGAATGGTCATGAAAAAAGCAGCAACAGAGCTAGCCAAAGTTCTGGAAGAATTCTTGTCCGAGAAACCATCAGTCGAAACTGGGAAAACTGACTCCGATAGAGAGGAACTCCGAGCGGCGCTAGGAGAGCTGGAAAGGGGATAAAAAGAGTAAAGGAAAACTCCGAAAAAGGAGGAGCAGCCTACTGTGAGGAAAGACACACAAGGTAGAATGCATTTTAAAATCGTGTTTTGGGGACCCTCACTTTCGGGTAAGACAACAGCCCTCCGTTGGATATACGATAACGTTGAAGGGCTGGAAAAAGGTAGCTTCACATCAGTGGCTGACCACACAGGTCGAACATTGTTTTTTGACTATACTCCAGTTCAAGCAACAGAACAGGTAGTCTTTGAAATATATACCGTCGCCGGTCAGAAACGGCATGCTGGTCAGCGTAAGGTCATTCTAGAAGGCGTTGACGGCGTAATTTTCGTTGCAGATTCAGCACCAGATCAAATGGATGCAAACATAGAAAGTCTAAGCGAGCTTCGCGAATTACTTGGACAGCGGCTAGGCCACGAGATTATACTTATTGTTATGCTTAACAAACAAGATTTACCAAACGCTATGCAAAAGGATGTAATGCTAGCAAAACTAGGTCTTGGTAATGTACAATGTTTCACCACATGCGCGATATCTGGAGAAAACGTGAAACGATCCTTCCGACAGATTACTCGAGATATTTTAATGCAGCATGTATACCAAGCCCCAGCAAAAGCATCAGCGAGCTAAGTTAAAATTGATGTTATCGAGTTCACCAGAAATTGAAGCTATCCTTGAGGAACTCACCAAGTCACTAGAGGATGTTGAGGCTGCTGTAGTAGTTGGTATAGATGGATTACCTATAGCAGCGAATTTACCCGAAGAATTTGATGAAACTTTAGTGGCTGCTATGAGCGCCGCACTCCTCACGGTCGGGGAACGCGCTGCTTCTGATTTAGGGAAAGGCGATCTTCATCAAGTCTTTGCCCAGGGAGCTACTGGTGCAATAATTATGGTCGCTGCTGGACAAGATGCAGTTCTTATGGCAAGCACGAATATTAACGCAGTCGCTGGTCTAGGGTTGGTCTTTATTAAATTAGAACAGGCAGCAGCTAAAATTGCCAAGCATCTGTGATTAACCTAGTCTCAGTATTTCCTTTGACTCGTTTAATAAAGGAAAGGTTAAATATCGTGCTCCGTTCGCACTACAACAGGAGCCGACTATGCCAAACATCTTGGGACCATTCTATCACATTTATTCTTGGCTTCTTTGGCGACAAATCAAAGATACACCTATGCCAAAACATGTAGGCATAATTCTAGATGGAAACCGCCGCTTTGCCCGCGAACATAATAGAGATGCAAGCTTTGGTCACGAACAAGGCGCCAAACGGATTGACGAAGTTCTTGATTGGTGTTTCGATGCGGGAATAAAAATCGTTACAATATACGTGTTTTCAACAGAGAATTTTGATCGTAACGAAACGGAAATAGAAAAGATAATGGAACTAGCATGCCAGCAATTCTTAAGGGCTTCAAGCTCAGAGAGTATTCATCGTCACCGAGTGCGTGTACGTGCAATTGGGCGTCTTTCTCTTTTACCTTCAAAGGTATTATCTGCAATACGAGAAGCAGAGAAATCTACAGAAGAATACGAGAATTTCCAACTAAATGTTGCAATTGGTTATGGTGGTAGAACTGAAATTGTTGACGCAGTCCGTCGAATCGCCGAGAGGGTAAAGAATGGAGAGATTAACCCTAGTGCGATAACAACTGGGACAATAGAAGAACATCTTTACACTGCAGGTATTGCTGATCCTGAACTGATAATTCGCACATCTGGAGAAGAACGTTTGTCTGGGTTCTTGTTATGGCAATCTGCCTACTCGGAACTTTATTTTGCTGATATATTTTGGCCAAGGATAAGAAAGATTGATTTTTGGCGAGCGCTAAGGACTTTACAACAACGTGATCGACGTTTTGGTAGATAAGAGCTGATGTAAATGCCGCGTGGTAAAAGGAAATCGACTGCAATTCTCGTTGATAGTTCGATGTCAATATCAAGTCCTATACTATTACCTCGACTTCGGATTCTAGTTGAGGAAAAGATAGGACTCGTAAAAGTTGCAAAAGTAGTACTGTTGCAGGAGCAGGCTCAAAATTACGCAAAAGAAATTGCTGAAAACGGATTTCTTCCTGTGATTGTGCACGACGATTTAGATGTACATTTTGCACTTGAGGTAATGGAACTTGTCTATAATGAAAAAATACATATCCTTGTCATCGCGACAGAAAATGAGAATTTACTCCCACTTCTAGTAAGAGCGCAAGAACTAGGCAAGGAAATTAACCTTGTCCAAATAGGCAATACTACAAATAGCGGATTACAAAATGCAGTTGACCATGTATTTCCTATGGAGGTTAGTTAAACTTTACAAAAGTCCACGCTTCATTAGAAGCGAGAACTCCTCCATTGTCAACTTTTCGCCCCGTTTGAACTTCTCAAGGGCAGTAGATGCCTTTTGCTCAAGACGCTCCTCCATGACTTGAAGCCTTTCAAGACGTTGTCTAAGACGAACTTCGCCAATTTCTTTGCGGAGCCGAGCAGACTCCTGTCTTGCTTCAATGAAGCGTCGATGCGACTCGTCGGCTTCACGACGAATTTCCAAGTATCGTCGGTGAGCCTCATCAGCACGTTTCCTCAGCACATCAACCTCAGCATAAGCCTCAATCATATGCTGATTTTCCTCTTGTGACTGTCGAGCAAACTCTAAAACAGAATTATGATGAGCATTCATAAGAAGACGGAGATCCTCTATCTCTCCACGTGTTCGTACGCTCTCCTGTCTCTTCGACAGCATTTGCTCTGCTACCTCCAAATCCCCCTCTAGTAGAGCGATTTGCTCAATGATTTCTCGCTCTTGCTTCAAATCCAAAACAGAAGTTTGCAGAGTCCATTCAAGCTCTCGGACCCTTTTTCGTAGAACATGCACAGGAGTTGTAACAACATCCTTAATTTTTTCAGCCACTTCTTCAGTGTCCTGGCGTTCACCAATCTTTGCTTTAAGTTTCTGGTGAACCTCGTCGCGTTTAATCTTGAAATCAGCTACTTTCTGATTATACTCATCCCGTTTTTCGCGATGTTCCCTTGCCTTTGCTAGCCACTCTGCTACAAGAGAATTTAGCCGGTCACGTTCTTTAACTAACTCTTGTGCCTCTTTGTTAAGCCGGTCACGTTTTTCTCGTAGTTGATCCGCAAGCCGACCAATTTCAGCAAGTCTGAGTACAACATCCTCAGTCTTACTAGTTTCAGCCTTACTAGCCACTAATTAACCACCTGATGGGTGTTCAACGGGTGGAAAGGTCTTTTGTGGCAAGTGCTTTTAAGATTAACGGCGGTACACCCTTCTTTTCCCTTGGAGCGAACTCCTAACGGCGGCTCATATCTTTTCTTCGAGGATTATCCGAGCATCGACGCATTTCGCTCCTTTAGGGTAGGAGAAGATTGGGTTAAGGTCCAGCTGATTGATTTCAGGAAAATCTGTAACCAGCTTTGAAACTTGTAGAAGAATATTGACAATGGCGTCAATATCACAGGGTTCTTTTCCACGAATACCTGTCAAAATCGGATAACCCTGAATTTCTGTAATCATCTCATTCGCATCATAGGATGTGATTGGCGCAACGCGAAAGCTGACATCCTTTAAAACCTCAACGAAGATACCCCCTAAGCCGAACATAATGGTTTGTCCAAATTGATTATCCTTCAACGAACCAATTATAATTTCTACACCTTGTTTGGCAAATTCTTGGATGATGACTCCTGTGATGCGAGCACCTTGCTTGTATTTTTCAGCGTTAGCTAGTATTTGTTGGTAGGCATTCCTTACTTCGTCAACGGTTTTCAGGTTCAGGAATACGCCTCCCGCGTCGCTTTTATGAAGGATATCTGGGCTAAGCACCTTTAGCACTACAGCACCTATTTCTGATGCTATTTGTACTGCTTCTTCCTCAGTGGTAGCGACACCGAACTTTGTAACTGGCACCCCATATTCTTGCATTATGGTTTTTGCTTCATGTTCTAGCAAGAATGTTCGGTTTTCAGCTCTTGCGGCTGCGATTATCTCCTTGGTTTTAGGCAAGGCATTCACCTGTGAAATAAATCTCTTGCTCCTACACGTAAGCCTAATTAAAGATAGTTACTCTACTAGATTTACATCAAGGGTACAAGAAGTGACTATCTGAACCGTTCAAATCCATCACCGCCAGTTAAAGTATTAGATATCTGGGTGAACAGGATGTCTAAGTTTCCATGGCTCTTTGAAGAAATCGGGGTGACATTTGACTCAGCAAATATCCGTTGAAGTGCGCGATATAATTCGCTAGTCAGTTCGCCTTGGAGTTGGTTTCTTGACTTCTCAATATCGAAAACAAGCTGATCAACATCATCAAGCCATGCCATCAATTGTTCCAGTTCAGTTTCTGATAATAAATCTGCTCTAGATAATACATTGAGCTGGGGTAAGTTAAAGCGTACCAGTACCGAGGCGGATAGGAGTAAAGAAGAAACGAAGCCCGCAGGTGTTCTCGCTAGCGCAGAGTCGACGAGGAAGATAAGCATCTTGCTTTCACCGCCCACAGAGGATACAATTATTGGACCCGTTTCACGGAAAGCAAATAATTCTATTTGACCTGGCGTGTCAAATAAAACAAAATCAGTACCAAGGTCGTTTATTTCCTCCTCAAGGGTGTCTAGGTGCGTACTCATAAGATCAATAGCAGCAATGAGACCACCGTTTGGCCCAAGATTGTATCTCCCCATCACTTCTTGGAGAGAGATGTAATCCCGAATGTCAATATCTGGTGAGTAGGGTAGCAAAACAACTCCTGGGTCAAGATTGACTGTAGCCACACTGATTTTCGCATCTTGTAACCATTGAGTGAAAACACTTGTGAGTGTCGACTTACCTGCACCTGCTGTCCCGACGAAATAGAGTGAATGAACCATTTGTGTCACATCTCAACTTTGAATTTTCGCAGAGTTTTGATAAGGACATCTATATCTTCAATCTTTAAAAGAAATAAAGGGATTTTTTCCATTTCAGCGATTTTTCTGGCTACCTCATCTACCTCCTTCAGCCCATGTAGGATTACAATCGAGGGACGCACAGTAGTTCCTAAGCCTATTTGAGAGGTTCTTATAGCAACCATTGGTGAGCGGCCTGTGCTAACGTTAGTGAAGATTGCAGCGCGATGAGGGGTCGCCCCATACAGTTTCAGCATTTGTTCTGGTGCAAGTTGGAGTATTGCACGTAAACTATCGATTGTTGTATATCCAAAAATTTCCCGGGAGGGGAGAGAGTCCTCAACAACTGTCTCACAATCCAAATAATCGATAAAATGCTTAGAGAGAACTGGAGCCGGGAATTCACGTATATCCAATAGAACATCAGATGGCATCTCTTCACCCATAAGACGAATGAAAGCCCGAACGATGTGACCACCGCGCTTCTCATCAATAGCTATTAAACTTTCAGCGAACTTCCGAATAGTATCAACACGTGGCGACTTGCGACGACCACTCTCATAATCACTAACTACAGAAGGGGAAATGCTAAGATAACCTGCTAACTCGATTTGTGAAACATTGAACTGTTCTCGCCACTTACGCATTACTCGACCAGGATTCTCTGCTAGAGAAATATCTCCCGCAATATTCCTAAGTAACGCTTGAACATTCAGACTTGATTCCATCACATCCTCTGGAAACTCAATCGCTCTTAAATAGTATGCCGGAAAAGATACCGGTTGTTAAGAGATATTCCTCACCTTTGATTCTTCATCAGGAGGATATGCATTGCAAGTAATATTTCCAACTATAATTGATCTTATTGTACTGGCTATAGCATATTGCTATGTATTCGCAGTAATCGGTATCGGTGAGCTTCTTCGTCGCATACGCAATTATTCGCCCTCACTTACGCGGAAGCTAATCCATCTAGGTGCTGGTTTTTCAGTTTTCACCGTTCCATTCTACACACATGCATGGACAGCGATTATTGTAGCTATCTCATTTGTAATGCTTATTTTTCTTGCATCACCGAAGAGTCCCGTGAAAAGCTTAAGAACAATGTTTTCAGTGATGGCTCGAGAAGGAGATTATTTGTCTGGCCACATATGGGGACCCTTTCTCTACGCAATTTCCATATCAACACTTGTGGCTATCTTTACACTGGTTCCGAGCTTGACACAGTTCTTTATTTTACCTGCTATGGCGCTCACAGCCATGTATCTAGGTGATGGTTTAGCACCAATTATTGGGGCTAAATATGGAAAACACCGGTATACTATCGGTAATTCGACAAGAAGTGTTGAAGGGTCTCTTGTTGTTTTTCTCGCTTCGATACTAGGAGCTCTATTTTGCTTCTTCTTTTTTGATTGGTTCGCTAGTGGTGGTATAACAACATATGACATCTGTCAGATGGTTATCTTTACTCTTGTTTGCGGCACTGCGGCTACACTAATTGAAGGGGTTAGTCCTTCAGGCGCTGACAACATCACCGTTCCAATCCTAACGACACTAGTCATCTTTTGTGTTGCAATAATCATCCACCCGTCTTTGCTGGCTAGCATTATACCCTAGTCAATCGCTGCTTTCTACTATTTTCCATATCAGCGATTTTGTATGTTGTACCACTCGCTGCATTGACGCTTTGTAGGGCTCGCCTTCTCCGTATCTCTGTTGTAATCTAGATACACGTTTCTGTACCTTTGGTACCCATTGCGACAGGGCATCAATGCCGTCCCAGTGATACAAACCAAGCTTGTCAGCTACGCAAACAATTTTTTCTTCCCATGTTTCTGGTAGGAAGCTTCGACTTGGTAGACCGATGAGGGATGCCTCTCTTGCCGTGAATCCACCAAGCACATGACGTTCAACCACTCGTATCACTTTCAAAGTACACCCTTCTTCGAGGAGAATCAGACCACCAACCACACCGTGTGTGATATCTTGGGTTTTAGTACGCTCTATATCATGGAGCAGCGCACCAGCGCTCACAACAACCATATCGACAGGAATGAATGGCGATATCAATTTTGCAATGTACACAGCTTTGCATTGTGTCGCTCTACAGTGTTTTAGGATATTTTTATCAGTAATATAATGTTTCAAGAGATTTTAATAAAATTCAGGGATTGGAAGATTGTGCGGCATTCTGTTTTTATAGCAGTCGAAGATGTTTTTATGTAACGTTGTAGTGGTACACTGTTGATATTACCATAAATGTATTTCTTGGCGATAGAAGTGAGTAGTATCCGTAGCCCCTGGGAACTTGATAAAGTTCTACAGAAGATAGCAGATCAGGTTCAGGCGCTTGAAGAGAAGCGATTTGCGTTCACTTCTGTTCTTCGTGAAGCCAGATTTGACCTTGACCTCTGTGCTGAACTTCCTTTAGCGAAGCGCAGTCTTGTTGAAGGTCAGTTGGCTACAAAGCTTCCACCAACTGATTTAGGGGGAATACGAATTTGCGGGATAGACGGTGGACTCCTGAAGAAATCCCTACGCGGGATAGAGCTAGTGATTACAAGAGCAATTGCTACCATCTTCGAATACAACCCTTCGGGTCGTGTTTCTGCTAAATATTGGCCTCAGGAGGGAGCGCTACCAAAGGTGAAGGCGAATCTCTATCCGATATCACGACGAGAAGCGGAAATCAACGCTTCTCTAGAAAGAGTGAAGGAAGAGCTAAAAGTGGCAATTCGAGTACAGGACCGTCACCCTTCTGAACTTCTATTAATTGACGGATCAATACTACCTCAGATTACTGACCAGCCATCATCCCACTCGTTGTTGGCGGATCAACATAAAGAAATTCGTTCGCTTTATGATGAGTTATACACAAAGACCGAAGACACTGGAACCCTACTAGCAGGAATTGTGAAAGATAGCCGGAGCAACCGTTTCATGAACTTGTTGGGTGAATTATTACCACACCTAATACCCCAATATCCACAATTAGCAGCACTCAAAGAATGTGATTACCGCACAGCCTTGAAGAGTATTTACGATAGTGAGTTCTTTTTCAGGATACTGGAATCAGGTGAACGGTCCTGTATTTTCCGTCTAGAAGAAGTAATTCCAACAAAGTTGAAAGTTCAGGACACAAGCCTGACCAAGTCAAAGAAAACTGTCGTTGGGTTTTTCACTAGAACAGCGAAATATGATTACCCTCTCAGGGTAGAGGTATTAGTGCCCAAACACTACAATCCAAAAGAGGTGGTTACAAAAGTAAGTGCTATGATTTTCTCAGATAATGAAACATTCGCTTTACCTTCAGTCTTAATCGAAGCAGATTCACAAGCACGGCTAGTTGAACGAGATATGGATTTCATATTCACTCAACTTGCTCAACGCATAGGTCATCCACCTAATTTTTTGAAACAAAGACGGGAGCGAATGCCATTCCACTAGATACTGGGGTGACGATTTGATAATAAGCGATGTCTTAGGAACGATAGTATGTCACCAAGACGGCACTCCAAACACAGAAAAATTTTTTTTTGTTGTGAGTGGACTCGACCTTCAAAAAGAACAAACACCTGTTCACGTTGGACAATATGTATCCATTCAAACTGATGAAGGGCTAATCATTGCCCATGTGGAGCAAGTACAAAAAACCAATCGATATTTTGCACAAGTAGATGCTGTTACTGATTTCACCAGAACCGGAAAACCCTTTAGCGGCATATTCCCAGTCGATCGCTGGGAATATCTGCTTGCAGAAGCCAAACCATTGGGGCTCTTCAAAGAGGGAGAAGTGCAACGACTGACATATCCTCCATCACCCGGAGCGCAAGTTCGTACGCCAGATCCCAAAATACTTGCTGAATTTCTCGGTTTCGCGGCTCAAGGTATCCACCTGGGCTCTTTACTATTTCATAACATCCCTGCTACATTCAATCTAACTCGAATGTTTCAAAAACATGTAGCTCTACTAGCGATGAGCGGCGCAGGAAAAAGTTACACCGCAGCTGTTATGATTGAAGAGCTACTATTACGTAAGTCAAGGGACGGACGCCCAGCCGTCATAATTTTAGATGTCCACGGGGAATACAGCGGATTAGAAGAATCACACTCATCTAGTAAAGTTAGTTTTCAAGACAAGATTACAGTAATCCGTAGTCCCTTAGTAGAGTTAGCTACACCTAAACTGAATTCTGTCGACTTTGCTCGATATTCACCAGAAATGAGTGGAATCCAAATCCGCGAGCTTACGCGTATAATAAGAACGCTCCGCAAGGCGCGTAAAGGAAAAACTTACAACCTCGACGACATCATGAGCGCGGTAGAAAACGATCCCTCCGGAAATGTTCGTACACGAGAAGCACTACTAGGTTGGCTTGAAAATTTACGTCGCTTGCAGCTGTTTGGGAAGACCTCAACACCAAATTGGCCAAAAATAATGGTTCCAGGAAAAGCCATAATCCTTGACATGAGTGACACCATAAGTCTCCAGAAGAAACAGATAATCGCCGCAGAAGTTCTACGACAGCTGTTTTACCTTAGACGAGAGAACCAGATACCTCCAACCATTGTCCTTGTCGAGGAGGCACATCAATTCTGTTTGAGTGAAGATACGGAAATCCTGACCAATAAGGGATGGAAAAATTATTCAGAAATAGAAATCGGTGAATTAGCCTTTTCCTATAACTGTGAATCTGAAATGCTTGAATTACATAGAATTGAGAATATTATTCTTCGAGAACATGACGGTGAGATGATTAAAGTAGCTAATGGGAAAAGCATTGAGGCTCTTGTTACAAAAGATCACCGTGTATTATGCAATTATCGGACGACAGGGAGAGATCGCCAATGGTGTTGGTCTGAGAACAAATTTGTTTTTGCTAAAAATCTTCCAAGTGGTTTTAGAATACCTTTGGCAGCGGAACAAAGTTCGGAAACGAATTGCGACATTGATGAAGATTTAATCAAAATCCTAGGTTGGATTATCACAGACGGTAACATACATTATTTTGATAATAAGGCATATTATAGCTATGAGATTTCACAATCATCAGCAAAAGGCGAAATACTGGCACAAATGAATGCAGTTATCAAACGAAGATTTCCAGAGGTCAGTGTTTATACTCGGTTGAGACCAGACCCTGTTTTTCAACGGCGAGAGGAACATACTTTCTATTTAAAAAGTGCAGCATCTAAAGAAATAAACTCCTGGCTTCAATATGAGGCGCATAGAATTCCAAGGCAATTTCTAGAAAAAGCGTCTCTCCATCAGCTCAAAGTTCTTTTTGTTGCGATGGTCCAAGGAGATGGACATATCCAACGCCTTAACAATGGCTTCAAGTATGTGGTATTCTATGCTGGAAAAAATCAGGGGTTAGCTGATGATTTCCAAGAATTATGTGTGAGAATAGGATTATCAGCAATACAAAAAGTTGTACCCCAAAACAACCAGATAAAGGTATTAGTGTCATTTAAACGAAAATATGCCCATATCAGACGAGCAACAACTGAGCACTATTCAGGAAGAGTATGGGATATAACTATCAGAAATGGCGCGTTTGTAGCTAGACGGAATGGGAAAGTGTTTTTCACCGGAAATTGTCCTGAGGCCCGACGAGGTCTTGCCTACTCAAAGGGCATCCTTGAAACTGTAGCTCGGGAGGGTCGGAAGTATAATCTTGCTCTTGCCCTTATTAGCCAACGCCCTGTTCGTCTTTCGACTACCGTGCTGAGTCAGTGTGGAACCAATATTTTCCTGAGAATTACGAACCCTTATGATTTGGATCATCTTAAATCCAGTTCGGAACAAATTACGAAGTCTACACTTGCTTCAATTTCCAGTCTAAGTGTTGGTGAAGCGCTTGTGGTTGGTCAGGGAACAAGATTCCCTGTTTTTATCAAAGTTAGACCCCGGATTACAAAAGAAACAGGTTTTGGTGACGATTTCGAAACCGTTGCAAAGAGATTTGACAGAAAAATGGAGTAACTAGTCAAGCTCTGGAAAAATAATTGATAATCATCAAGAAGGGAGAATCAGATCACGGCATTAATTATAACCTGCTTCACGGCAGGTTCGCAAACCTTTCTCACACCGTGTTCTCCTGGCTCGTAGTGACTTTTTAGTAATCCAGCCCTCTCTAAAATCTTAACCTGTGCACTTATGTTTGCTTCTGTTTGCTTGAGGGCTTCAGCGATACGACTAACATCCATCGATTTATCTCGAAGAAGAGAAATAATACGCCAACGTGTCTGACTGGAAAGCGCCTTAGCTACTTTAGGAACGTCTTCATCTGGTACTTCAAACCGTTCTTTCAACATTCTTAGCCTCTATCGAATTCTTTTATGCTGATAAGAAAGTTTGGATATTCTCCTTAATATAATTTTGGGTGTCTAATTAATATTCTTAATAGCTATCTTATATTAATTCAGATATTACGTTTAATAATAAAGTACACAACCTAAATGACTGTAGGGTTCGATTATCGTCAATCTTGCTTCTCGTTTTAACTACACTCATCGCCAATACTTTTTTTATAGCGTTCAACCGATTCTTCAGATGATTGTTTTGCAGCGAGTCGCTGAACTCATCAAAGAACTTGGAACAGAGACAGTCTCAATACTTCGTGCACTAGAAAGTCTCTCAAAACGATTTGAGTATATCCCCCTTGAAGAAGTAGTGAAGAAGACTGGTCTAAATCCTGATGACATACTCTTTCGACTTGGTTATTTAAGTAAAGAGAAGCTGATTCAGCGTCAGACGATACCCTACATAGGGTACCGGCTTGTACTCGCAGGATATGATGCTTTAGCACTTCATGCATTAGCGTCAAAAGACATCATTGTATCAATTGGTCAACCGTTAGGCACCGGTAAAGAAGCAACAGTCTACCAAGCCCTTAACGGGGAGGGGAAAGAGGTTGCACTGAAATTTTTACGTTGGGGGCGTACAAGTTTCCGTCAAGCCCGAAGACTACGATCACTTCCCGCTACTCTTCGTAAATCTTGGATTGATTATTGTAAACAAGCAGCAGAGAGGGAATATGCAGCACTCCACACCCTCACATTTCACAAGGTACGAGTACCGACACCAATAGCTGTTAACCGCCATATTTTAGTTATGACGCAAATGGAGGGAAACCTGTTAATTGAGGTAAGAGACTTAACAAGTCCACAACAAGTGCTGAACCAAATCCTTGCCCAAATCCGTATTGCCTTTCAGGACGCCAAAATTGTACATGGTGATTTAAGTGAATACAATGTCATTATTGATGAGGAGGACCAGACAACTATCTTTGACTGGCCCCAATGGGTTTCGTTAAGACATCCTAATGCACTTTTATTACTTCGGCGAGACATTTCTTATATTGTTAACTTCTTCAGGCGGCGGTTTCGTCTTGCTGTCGATTCTCAAGAAGCATATCAAAATATAGTACACAATAATGGACTGGTGCGCAGAGAATGAGCGAACCGGAATCCCAAGTGCTTATTGGTTTTGACATACTTCCTCGGCATTCACCCTCATCGAAAACCCAACCGAGGTATGCTATAGCTATAATGAAAGATGAACATGTTGAGACATTCAATATGGTACGTCGTCACAAATTACTCAAGATGATTAGACAAATTGTGCCACACGTGCTCGCCACTGATAATATTATGGAACTAGCACCGACAGAGAAGACCGTAATCGAGTTTCTTTCGAAGATACCAGTCAGAACAAAAGTCATCCAAGTTACAGGTTCACCAATTCACGGGATGATTCCTCTTACAACCCTTGCTAAACGACACGGTTTAAAACCGCTAGGACATCCTAACCCTGTAGAGACCGCGGTTTTAGTGGCTAAGCTAGCCTCGCTGGGAGTAGGTACTGAAATTGCAGTGCTGGCCCGCGAAACGAAAATTGTAGTTTCGAGAGCTAGAACGGTGAGAACGGGAGGCTTTTCACAGGGAAGGTTTCAACGTCGCATGCATGGAGCGATTCAACAAATTTCTCGAGATATAAAGGAAAAACTCGTTAAAAACGAACTAGACTTCGATTATTTTGAAACAAGTACAGCTCATGGCTTGTCCCGCTGCGTCTTTTTTATTTACGATTCCTTTGAACGCGTCGTAGCAATTGTGCAGCCCCATGACAATAGAGCTGCTGGAGTCTTAGTAAGAGTATCACCTGTAAAACACCGGTCGATAGTATACTTATCACCAGCTAGCAAGGAAGCCGATTCCAGAGTTAGAAAACGACTGGTTGTGGGAATTGATGCTGGAACAACTATCGGCATTGCCGTAGCGGATGTGACTGGAAAACTCCTAGCCCTTCTAAGCGGCAAAGGGATGTCACGCGGCGAGGTTATACGCAGCCTAATAGATATCGGTTCGCCTGTCCTCATTGCTACTGATGTAACACCTGCACCATCTTTTGTAGAAAAATTAAGTAAAACACTGAAAACGCAATTATTCACGCCTCGTCGAGTTCTATCTGTTGTTGAAAAGCGTGAACTTGCCAGTGCTTTTTCTGCACCCTCTGGGTTAAAACCGTCAAACTCCCATCAGAGAGACGCTTTGGCAGCTGTAGCAGCAGTATTCCAAGCCTATGAACGCAAGCTAGATCTTCTTCAGAAACGACTTCTGGAAATAGGCCGACTTCAAGTCGCTGAGGAGGCAGCGACGCTAATACTACGTGACTTTTCAGTTCATGATGCGGTTAAACAGATACTAGATGCAGCTAAAGCCTCTCAAGAGCCTGTTGCACCACAAAAGACAGCTAGACATAGGGAAAAACACCCGTCGTCAGACGAACTATCGCAGATGGTTAAACGCCTACAGCGCCAAATAGAGTCTTTACAACGCCAATTGGAATATGAAAAAACGCAACACCAAGAGAGTCTAAAGGATCGACAACTCTACAAAGATGAATTACAGGCAACAAGACGGCAACTTGATCGGGTTCTACGTCTTGAGAAACGAGAGCAGCGCATGGACGAAAGGCTCCAACAAAGGGAACGGGAAATCAAAAGACTACGTCAAGTAGTTGGTGAACTCCGTGTCCAAATAGAGGGAATGAAAAGAACATTAATGAACATGACACTAATGCGCCGATTAGAGCTCCGCGGCGAAGTGCAACCTTTTCACATACTTCACAGGTTTTCTCAAGAGGAGATTCGGATACTTCGAGAAAGATATGGAACCAAGCGCGTCAAATGTGTTTACATTATTAATCCAAGCGGTGGTGGCGCTACTACTGCAGACCGGCTAATCGAGCTTGGTGTTAAGATAGTAATTTCGAAGGGTAAAATGTCTCATTTAGCTTTATTTCAGTTCAAAGCTGCACAAATCCCCGTACTCGAAGCAAGTGAAATGAAAATAACGATTATAGACGAATTTGGTATGGTTGATGTTCAGCAACTCGAACAACAACTTACTGAATGGCAAAAGATACATCTTGAGAAGGAACGAGAAGCAGCTGCAGATGCCCTTGAGAAGCTAATTGAGAAATACCGCCAAGAACGGCGACAGGGAAGTTAAATTCACAAGGTTCCCTTAAAATTCACGACACTCTGAAAGGTTGGAAAATGTTCTAACTTTCCCAGATTATTTGAGTTAAATCAGGTTTAATATACAGGATGTTGTTTCCCCTTATGAGAACTTCGCCAAACTTCGAAGTTGGCTTACCATCTTCGAGTTCCTCTGCTCCTTCTAGAACGAGATTCATATAGACATCAATCTCCTTAAGGCGACCTCGATATTCTTTCCCGTCCTTTAGTTTGATTAGTACTATGCCGTCAATAGCTTTCCGAAGTATTCTAATGGGTTGGTTTTCCACAGTATTCCACCCTGAAGATATTATCCGCTAAACAGGAATCGTCACTTAAAGATATTGCTGTGAAGGTAGTCGGTTGAACCTGCAGCAACACATATTGGTCATCTTTCTTATTGCTACCTAACCTAGTAATCAGTGAGAATTTAGTTGGAGGATTAAACCGTCATCCTCTCTGGCGAGTTTGTACAGTGAAGATAAAATCACTGTCTTGCTAGCCACAAGTTGAGCCACTTGTTTCATGGTTAGAGTTTTTGCCAACCAAGTCAATCCTAGCCTCCCGTGGAGAGGCTGAATTATTCGTAAAATTTCTTCCACTCCTTTATCTACTACCTGTAAATTCTGAATAACTGTTACGCTTACAGCTGAAGGAAATACACCACTTCGAAAAGGGAGTGCCGTTGCTGACGCACAAACCAAGGAAGCGCTTTGCCGACTTATTTTTCCTTCATTAATTTGTTGTCTAGCTATTTTCAACATACTAATTGATCCATCTACTCCTACAATGGGACTGAAATCTTCAAGAAATGAAAGACCTATTCCAGTCCCCACACCGATGTCCACAAGAGGACCTTCATCGAGATAACGCACAAGAACCTGATATTTCTCCCGCTGGATAGAGAGATAACGATGATGATAAACTGGCGCTGTTTCATCATACAAAGGTATTCGTGACACACATATCACAGATTCAAAAGCGGAGCAAAGCTATTTAGTCTTATTGACCAACTGCCATTGAATATAATTTGAATGATAGCCGATTAGATGCGAACCAGCAGATATGGATCATACACTCGGTCAAAGCCCAAGAAGCGAAGGTTATTCTAGAGCAGGCGATTAGCCAGAAACGTTTCATACAAATATTAGGGGAAAATGATGTCGAATATCAAGGACGCGCGCGTTCTGTTCTAACTAAAGGTGAACGACTCATTATTCTGAAACGTGATGGCACCCTTCTCGTTCACAAACCCAATGGCGTTGAACCAGTGAACTGGCAACCTTCAGGTGCAACATTCAAAATTACAATTAAAGAGGGAAAAGCCGTTCTTATTGTAAGTCGCGCCAAACCACGAGAAACAGTCCGTATCACTTTCACAACGATACTACTAATCATTGCAAGCAACCTCGACGACCCCGGCGAGTTCAGTATGTTTCTAACTGAAGAGGAAATGCAGCGCGTTCTAAGCTCTCATCCGGAACTCATCGAAAAAGGACTCAGAACTATCCGCCGGGAACGACAAGTAGCACCAGGGTTTATCGATATCTTCGCTCGAGATGTAAAAGGAAGATTGGTTATCATAGAAATCAAATGCCGCCGCGCCGGTCGCGAAGCTGTATTCCAACTACAAAGTTACCTCAAAAGTCTGCAGAAACAATCAGATATGATCATTCGCGGTATCCTCGTAGCACCCAGCCTAACAAAGGGAACGCAAGGCCTTTTAGAACAACTTGGACTTGAGTATAGAAAAATTGAACCACAGCAATGCTACAGGTATGTACACCATACAGCGACACGACGACTAACCGAATTCACTCAAAACGAATGAAGAATCTACCTTAACGGCTCTTTTGTACAACTTGCTGAGCAATCTGACGAAAAGCTTCGGTGACGTTTTTTCCGTCCTTGGCGCTAGTCTCAAAATATAACCAACCATTTTTCTGAGCATAACCCAAGCCTTCTTCAGTTGAAACTTGACGCTGATCAACTAAATCTACTTTATTCGCTAATAAAACAAAGGGTAATTGACCAGTTACTTGGCTGAACTCGTTGAACCAAGTATGAATGTTATTGTACGTCTCCCTGCGAGTTACATCAAAAACGAGAATCCCACCTACCGACCCGCGGTAAAAGACTGGACGTACACTACTGAAGTGGGGTTGACCTGCAAGATCCCATAACTGTAACTTCACCTGAGTACCATCGAGATCTAATGCCTTAACAGCAAATGATGTACCGACAGTCATTAGGTAACTCTCCCTGAAGTGGCCTTCGGTGTACCTAATTATCAAGCTTGTTTTCCCGACGGCCCCGTCTCCGATCACACATACTTTCAAAACGTAAGACATTTTTTTACTCCTGTTAGGGTTGATAGAGAGAATTGTTTTGGCGCTTCTTTAGTGTATATAGTGGTTTTCGTTTTCCGCATATAAAAAGTTCGTTGCCATTTCATATGAGGAGCTTGCATTGCGATGAAGATACTGAAAGCGGATTAACACGTTTTTGTAGCCAAGTTTTCTCGCCCAATGATTTTTATTGTGTTCGGGTTTTAGGGTGGAGGCTAGACGTGATGTAGAGCGTGAAAACTATGCCTGTTGCCGAGTTGTCAAAAGCCTTCAATCTTCCAGTTCTAGAAGAGGAAATTCTCCGTTTTTGGAAGGAGCATCGAGTTTACGAAAAAGTAACCAAGCTAGTAGAGGATCGACCTGTTTTCCAGTTTCTTGATGGTCCTCCATACACAACTGGCGCCATTCATCTTGGGACTGCATGGAACAAGATTATGAAGGATTTGGTTTTGCGGTATCGTCGTATGAGTGGATTCCGTGTTGTTGATACTCCAGGCTTTGACATGCATGGCCTGCCTATTGAAGTGCATGTTGAGAAGCAGCTGCGGCTAAAGACCAAGCAAGATATTGAGGATAAGATTGGTGTAGACAAGTTCGTGAAGAGCTGTGAGGACTTTGCGCTATCGAATTTAGACAAAATGACCGAGCAGTTCGTTCGATTAGGAGTCTGGATGGACTGGGAGAGTCCCTACAAGACAATCGATAACCAGTATATCGAAGGTACTTGGTATTTGATGAAGCGGGCATTTGAGAGGAAATTTCTGTATCGTGGTCTTCGAGTGATGGATTGCTGCCCTCGGTGCCAGACTGCAATAGCGAAGCGCGAACACGAGTACAAAACAATCCGAGACTATTCAATCTGGGTTAAATTCCCGGTAGTCGACCGCGAGAAAGAGTTTATCGTAATCTGGACTACCACGCCATGGACCCTGCCCGCGAACATGGGTGTTATGGTGCATCCTGAGTTTGAGTATGTGCGTGTGCGTGTTGATGGTGAAGTTTGGATTCTGGCGAAGGGGCTTGCGAACATCGTGTTGTCGGCGCTGATGGATAAAGAATACGAGATTATCGAGGAGCTTAGAGGAGAGAAGTTAGTGGGGCTCAGATACACACACCCCCTAATAGAGGAGGTACCACACCAAACCGAGCTTCGCAAGTCCAGTGACAAGGTCCATACAGTTGTCCTTAGTGACGAGTACGTAACATTGGAACAAGGTACTGGGTGCGTACACACTGCACCAGGGCATGGTCCGCAGGACTTTGAGGTAGGTCAACGAGAAGGACTACCTATCTTCTGCCCTATATCATCAGCGGGTAGATTCACAGAGGAGGGAGGCAAATATGCTGGTAAGCCTTTGAAGGAGGCAAACGAAGCCGTTCTGGTTGATTTGAAGCGGAAGGGTCTATTGGCTTACCAAGGAACAGTAGAACACGAGTATGCCCATTGCTGGCGTTGTAAAAGTGCGCTGATTTTCCGTGCTACTGACCAGTGGTTTCTGAGAGTGAGCGCACAACGCGAAGAAATGATTGAGAAAAACAAATCTATTCGCTGGGTCCCTGACTGGGCAGGACACACATGGTTCAGGAACTGGTTGCAAAATCTTCAGGATTGGTGTATTTCACGACAGCGTTACTGGGGCGCTCCATTGCCTATCTGGTCTTGTGACAAGTGTGATTACTTTGAGGTCATAGGTAGTACTGAGGAACTAAAAGATAAAGCAGGGACGATTCCTGAAGACCTTCATCGCCCATGGATTGATATGCTGAAATGGAAATGCCCTAAATGCAAAGGGACTCTGAGCCGTGTACCAGATGTTCTAGATGTTTGGCTTGATAGTGGAGTTGCTCCTTGGGCTAGTCGCTGGGCGACCTACGGCACAGTGGATTTTGACAATTGGGAAATCGCAGACTTTGTTATCGAAGGAAAAGATCAAATCAGCAGCTGGTTTTGTACCCTCTTCAATTCTACAATGCTCGTTGCCGACAAAGAGCCTTACAAGACCGTTTACATGCATGGTTTCACCAGTGACGACAAGGGACGTCCGATGCACAAATCGACAGGGAACTACATCGAACCGGAAAAAGTTGTGGAAAAATACGGAGCTGAGACCTATCGATTCTATTGTATCAAGTCAACTGGCCCAGGCGAAGACATGCGTTTTCTTTGGAAGGATGTTGAGGACTCACGTAGAACTCTGAATATCTTATGGAATGTTTACGTATTTGCGTCAACTTTCATGAAAGCAGCGGAGTTTGAGCCCACTAGGCATCCTCTGGATATTGGAATGCTTCAGAATGAAGACCGTTGGATTCTTTCCAAACTGAACAAACTCGAGGAACATCTAACAAACCGGCTGGATAGATATGAGCTTCCCTTCGTTCCGCGTTTAATCGAGGATTTCGTCGTCAAAGATCTTAGTCGATGGTACATCAAACTAATTAGATCACGTACATGGGTTCGCACCGAGGACGAAAGCAAGAATGTTGCTCTAGCAACTCTTTACACTGTTCTAAAAACACTTCTAGCCATCATTGCCCCAGTTCTACCTTTCTTGTCAGAACAAATGTACCAAGCTCTAGTTCGTCCGGTTGAACCTGATACTCCACTCAGCGTCCATCTGCTCTCCTGGCCCATAGTTGACCAGAGTCTAATAGACGAGGAACTTGACCGAGAAATGGATTGGGTACTAGATATCGTTGAGGCTGCACAGTTTCTCCGCCAGGAGGCAGGAATAAAACTTCGATGGCCCTGTCTCCGGCTTCTCATTGTACCAACAAAAGACGAGTTCACCCTAAAATATTTCAGCAACGTAGTAGCGAGCCAAGCTAATGTTCATGAAGTTGAAGTTGTTAAGGAAGTAAAAGAAAAATCACTAAAAGTAAAGGAACTTCCCTTCTGCACCGTCTACCTAGATATCAGTGAAACACCTGAGATTCAGGCGGAGCGCATTGCACGCGAGCTTATCCGCCGTATCCAATCTACACGAAAACAACAAGGATTCCATGTAACTCAGAGTATAACTCTCTATATAGCAACAAAGAACGCCGAACTCTCTAAATTAATTAGAAAAGCTAAGGAAAGCATTGCATCGAAGGTGGGCGCAGTATCCATAAAAATTAGCAAACAGCTTCCACAAACCGAAGAAGGAGCCAGCGGCGAACTAAAATTTAGAGAACAAAAAATCGAATTCGCCTTCACAACAACGGAGAAGTAACGCCAACACACTTTAAAACCAGAGAATAACAACAAGGAACGTCTCCACACATAATGGGCCCGTGGCTTAGCCTGATCTGGAGCGCCGAGCTATCGCACAAAACTGTGCAAAGCGTGTAAGCCTTATATGGTGTCGCTCCAAACATTCGTTTGCGAAACCAAGGTCAGCCGGAGGTCGCGGGTTTGAAGCCGATTTGGGATTGTTATCCCTGCGGCAAGTATCCCGCCGGGCCCACCAAATCCCCACTTCCATACAACAAGTTCAAGACACAAAAATTTTAAAACAGGTGGGTCCTGTGGGTTATAATCCAGGCGATGCTTATGTCTTCTAAACGCCGACTCCTAGACTCGATAATTACAAAGTTCAAATATTCTTCAATGGCCATTCTTTTCTTCATCCTGTTGCTTAGTGGTGTAGCAGTTGTCTATTCCGGAAAGATGTTAGGTCAGATCCCTACGAATCCTCTTTTTTTGGTTGTTGCTATTTGTGTTGAAATCGCTGGCGTACTTGTAATAGCAGTCTTTGGTCATTTACGGCTTCCAAAAAGCGATTGAGAGGTGCCTTCATCATCAAGGATTGCTGCGTTTAAAAAATCTGCAGCACTATTATTTTGAGGCTTTTCACTTGGATGCTTTGTTTGGTATTGTGACAATTGTTTTATTTCTCATCTCGCTATTTTCTGCAGCTATAATGGATGTACGAACAGGAGAAGTTCCGAATCGGGTGTGGTTTATCGGGCTTGCCGCCCTCCCCTTCGGTTTTTTTCGTCTGCTTATGAGTGGTTTAGCTCTCCTTTATTCTCTACAATTATTTCTAGTCTTCACACTAGTTATATTCTGCTTTAGTGTCGGCTTATTAGGTGGAGCCGATGGGAAGGCATTACTAGTATCGTCAACTGTTTATCCTTGGTTGGAAATTAACCAAGTAACACTCGTATACTCGACTATTCTAATCTTCACAGGCGCCTTTTTGATTGTGGGTATACAGTGTGTTATTCTTCTTTTCCAGAATATAATAAGGCACTATCAATACTCCCCTCAACAAAGGAGTTTATTCAAATCTAGTCTAAGGAGGTACTGGTTTACGCGAAGAATCTCTGATAACTCGACAGAGATTGGTGAGAGGCTCTGGAGAAAGGTTGCAGTACCACTAGTACTTTATTTTCTGTTGACATACCTTGCCATGTTATTCCTCAAAATTTTGTGTTAGTATAGGGTAAATTCTACACCTTTTATAATTCGCCGCCAGGCATAACTACAAGACCAGAACCGCTAATCTCAAATGGGAACCGCTTAAGGCTGTGCCCAGTTTGTCTCATCTTTCGGACAACTAGACTACGCCGAAGCTCACGGTCCTGTTCAGTGAGTGAGAGTATTATCAGACCTTGGGCAATGAACTCTTCCACTCCATATCGACTGAATCCCGTTGATCCGTGGGCTACCTCAGAGGTCATTATTGACGTTGCACCAAGTTCACGTAACAAGCTTGATAGCTTGAAGATGGCGTTTCGAACTGCTGCAACTCCTTCAAACCTTATTCCAAGCCCCGATACTGAGTCTATAACAATTCTTCGTGCATTAATACGCTTTGTTACACGGTAAATTTCTTGAGCTAATGCGTTGATATCTAGACCAGTACGAATAGCATGCTTCTCAGTAGTTGGGAGCCCCGCTTTGCTGGAGGCTGCATCAACAATGATGATTTTTTCTTCTTCCTGAAACTTGGTGAAGTCCCAGCCAAATCTGGCAGCTTCCCGTCGTAATTCCTTTGGTCTTTCTTCCAAGGTAACGAACACACCATTATGGCCATACTGCGTAGCCCCAGCGTGCAGAAATTGCATGCAGAAGATAGTTTTACCAGTTCCTGCCCCACCAGAGACAAGAACATTGCTTCCGTGAATGAATCCACCGTGGAGGATACCGTCTAATCCAGGGATTCCTGTTTTTACGCGTTCCGAAGTTTCAGTCATCTGATACTTTTCCCCTCTCAATGAGTGATGAGACATCCATAACCCCAATGTCGCCTTTTGTTGGTTTATTTAAGAGCCACATTTGGGCGTCAACAACATCTGGGTTGTCTTTTAGTTTGATGTAGATTTCTTCGATGTCTTGAACCTCATGACCTAGAACGAATGCAAATATCCCTGTATCGTTATTGTCTAGTGTAAGAAAAACCACGTTGGATCGGTTTCTTAACTCGGCCTCGAGTTTATGTGCATGTTCTACGCTTATCTCATGGAGGATATGTCCTCCAATTCGCGCCCATATTATGCCACATAGTGAGTAGCCTAGTATCTCTGGAGTGATGCTGGCTGTGAATCTTTTGATAACGCCAGCTTGCTGCAACTTACGAATGCGGAATAAAACAGTCGTATCAGGTATGCTTTGGTTCATTTCTTCAGAGAGAGTGCGCGCAATATGAGTGTATTTTGCCCGACCATCTAGTATCAATAGCGATAAGATTCGCAAATCCTTGTCATCGAGTTTCAATTAACACCCTCTAATCGGAAGTAGACTCTCGGGGAATAAAAGCGGTAAACACTCTATTAAGGTTTTCTCAAACTTTGGTTCATAAGAAAGAGAAAACTTCAATGAGTTATACAAAAATCGGGAAAATGAAGTTGTACACAAGGAACCACGTAACCAGAAATAGAAGTATCGCTGTTCCAAGACCTTTCATCAAACCACGACCATGCCCTCCAACATCTTCAGGGTTAACGCCAAGAAGATAGATTGGCACAAAGTAAGAGACTACTATTATGACTATTCCAATAATCAAGCCGATGACGCCTAATAAACCCGAAAGGTTTAAGCCTAGGCATATCAAGGCAGCCATAATAGCGAAGATAAGTCGTGTATAATAAATCCGATTTTCGGCAGACATCCGGGATTGTGTTTTCTCAGCCAAAGGTGAAACCTCAGTGACTGTAAGTATGACTGCATCCGACATATATGTGATGCTACGCGAATTGAAGGATGCACTAGTCGGCAAATGGATTTTGAACATATATCAACTTAATGGTTCGCTGATATTCAAAATAAGCCACGACTCGCCAAACAAGATTTGGCTAATAATTGAGCCCGGAAGACGCATGCATCTAACTGCACTAACCTACGAGAAAGAGGCTCAACAACGTGCCTTCTGTAAATCTCTCCGTCGGCATCTTCGAGATCACAAAATTACAGCGTTTGAACAACAGGGCTTTGACCGGGTAGTTTACTTACGTGCTGGTCCTTTGGAAAAGGAATATACCCTTGTAATCGAACTATTTGGCGACGGTAATGCTGTTCTTCTGGACCCGAAAGGGCGTATCGTAACAGCAATGACATATCGACGTATGCGTGACCGTGATCTTGTTCGAGGAGCACCCTTCGAGTTTCCGCCTCTAAGAGGTAAAGACCCTTGGAATATAACTGAAGACGAGTTGAACAGCACCTTGGAAACCTCCAAGGGAGATATCATACGAACTCTTGTCCGTGGCTTCAGTTTGAGCGGCGATACAGCGGAAGAAATCCTAGCTAGAAGTGGAATAGCGCGAGAGACACCCGCTCGCTCATTGTCACCAGAACAAAGGAAGATACTACACACAACTATCTTGACCTATTTTATCGCACTAGATGAAGACCAGCTTACACCCCATGTTGTGTTGGACGAAGAGGGTAATCCATCTCGTTTTCTTCCAATGGCATCAGAACGTTACAAAGGAGTAAAGGTTAAGGAATATCCGACTTTTAATGAGGCACTTGATGCATATTATTCAATCCACCATAGAGAAACCTCTCTTGAAAGCCTAGAGGACAAATATCAAGGCGAGTTATCAAAGCTTCAGCGGCTTTTGGAAAAACAACAGCAGCATATGGAAACTATGGGAGTCAGAGCCCTAAGAAGTCGAGAAGCCGCGAATGCCATTTATCAGCAGATGCCAATCGTAGAAGAGCTGTTAACGACTATCCGTGAAGCACGCCAGAAAGATGTACCATGGCAAGAAATCCAGAATCGCCTTGACCTAGGGAAAGAGCGGCAAATTGCTGCAGCCTCGATTACAGAACGGCTTGACCCCCACTCCGGCAGAGTACACGTTTTACTTGACGGGCATTCGATAGCCTTAGACTTTAGATTATCTGCTGCAGAGAACGCCAATACATTATTTCAAAGGAGTAAGCAGCTTGAAAGAAAGGTAGAGGGTGCGCTCCTAGCAATCAAAGACACAAAAAGGAAACTCCTTGAACTACAGCAGAAAAGGGATGAAGAAGTAACGCAAGCTCAAACACAAAAAACGATTCAGCGACGGAAAAAACAGTGGTATGAGAAGTTCCGCTGGTTCTTCACATCTTCTGGACTTTTAGTCCTAGGCGGGAGAGATGCTGTAAGCAACCAACAACTAATCCGGAAGCACCTCGAAAAAGAAGACATCTTTTTCCATGCAGACATCACTGGAGCACCTGCCGTCATTCTTAAAACAGGACAAAAAGAACCCACTGAAGAGGATTTGTTGGAAACCGCAATCTTTGCAGTGAGCCACTCACGTGCTTGGAGAGCAGGGTGGACCGGCTGTGATGCCTATTGGGTGCGAAGTGAACAGGTTTCACTAAGTGCTCCAACTGGCGAATTTTTACCAAAGGGCGCGGTAATGGTTCGTGGAAATCGTAGTTATTTTAGAAAAACACCTCTACGATTAGCAGTGGGTCTACTAGAAGAAAATGGAATACCCTATTTCGCTGCTGGACCTGAAACAGCGATGAAGACGCAAACAGCACACTATTCCACCATAATTCCTGGTAAACTGAAGGTATCAGAAGTTGCCAAACTTCTACGCTCACATTACTCAAAGAATGCACCAAATGAGCTGCGGCAGTATATTGCAACAATGAATATAGACGAGATTATTGCAATCCTCCCCCCAGGACCTATCAATATCGAAGGTGAGCAATAGCTTGTAAAAGGCTTAGCCGAATATGGTCGAACCAGCATCTTTCCAAACGTTTATTGAGGAAGTTAGAGTAGTGAATTATGCTCAAGAGGTGAGGATATGAAAGTAGATCAGATTATGACAAAGGATGAATTAATAACGATTGATAAAGACCAACCAGTCTCAACAGCACTTGAACTTATGGAGAAAGGACGTATATCTGCGCTCCCTGTGACTGAAGAAGACCAGCTAGTAGGTCTATGTTGCCTGATTGATTTAGTAGACCGGCTAGGGTCTATTAAAGCTGGAAAGCTTACGCCAACAAGCATTCATGTTAGTGCAGTTATGGAGTGGAAGCCGAAAACAGTTAGCCCCTCAACTGATGTTGTAGATGCAGCGAACCTTCTTGTGGAGCGGCGGGAACGAGCTATAATTGTTAAAGAGGACGAGAAGATAGTTGGAATTTTAACAAACACACATTTTGTGAAGAGATGTCTGAAAATTGATAACCTATTTGTTCGCGACCTTTCTATAGAGGAGGCTCAAAGTGTTCACCCCCAAGATCGCGTTGTTCACGCACGCCAATTAATCCTCATGACAGGTTTACCTGGTCTTCCCGTAATTGATAAACACGAAGTAATCGGTCTTGTTACAAAGAGGCATTTAGCTCTTGGCTTCGCGGCATTTCGCAGAGAAGTACCTGCTAAGCACCAAAGCAAACGACTACGGGAATTCTTAGTAGCTAATATTCTAACCAGAACTGATTTGACAACTTATCTTGACATGACTGTAGGCGAAGCTGCCGAACTTCTGTTACATGATCAACAACATGTACTCCCCGTAACAAAGGAAGGTTACTTAGAAGCACTCTTAATACGCAGAAATTTAGTAGAACTGGTTGGTAATAAATTCCAGTCATTAACACAAAAAGAGGAAGAGGAATAACTGGTGAGTAACCTTCTCACCCTTGAAGAAGGAAAGGTCCTTGTGCGGCTATCACGTCAAACTATCACTGAGTATCTAAAGAACCAACCTCTTCCAGATTTACCCAATGCAGATCTTCGAGTCTTTCAAGAACCCAGAAGCGTATTTGTCACCTTAAAGAAGGCTAGCCAACGAGGTACAGGGGACCTCTCTTTACGCGGTTGCATCGGATGGCTCCAACACCCGCCAAACCCTAATACGCCTCCCTTGACTTTATTGGAAGCGACTCAGAGAGCCTCTATAAGCTCAGCAGTCAGAGACCCCCGCTTCCCGCCTGTGCAGAAAAGTGAGCTTGAAAGAATAATCATCGAAGTTAGCGTTCTCACTGTCCCAGAAGAAATTGTTGTATCATCCCGGGAAAAACTTGCTGAACACATCACTATTGGTGTTGATGGTCTTATTGTTGAGTCGGGCCACCATAAAGGACTCCTGCTCCCCCAAGTAGCACCTGAACAAGGATGGAACGCAGAGCAGTTCTTAAGAGGATGCTGCAGAAAAACAGGTCTTCCTCCAAGAAAATACCTAGACCCACTGGTGAAAGTTTCAAAGTTTCAAGCCCAAATCTTCGCTGAAATCTCCCCGGGAGCAGAAGTTGTTGAACGTAGCTTCTAGGAATCCTCTCGGCTGCAATATAATCAAGCGGTTCTTATAACTTAAATGCTTGATTTTAGGTGGAGAACGATATATGCAGAATCTGTCTGTAATTAAGGAACAAGTTCTCTTGAAACATCTGCGACCTACTTCGGAGGAGGTTGAGCGGGCAGACCAATGTTTCACACGAATACGTGAAGCCATTCAGCACTGCGTAAATGGTAACCAACTGAAGATATCCTTTATCAGATTAGAGGGATCAGCGGGACTAAAACAAACGCAGCTTCGGAACTCGCGAGAGTTAGACATTTTCATTGGTTTGCCGCAACAACTGCTTATTGATGAATTTGATTCTCCTCACCCCACAAAGAACGCCATCAGAGAATTCCTTCATAATTTAGTTAGGAATGTTGCCTTCAAAGCTGCTGAATTAGCTGGCTGCCAAAACATCAGTATAACTCACGCTGAGCACCCATACGTTAGAGCTGTTTTGGATAATCATCAAGTTGATTTAGTATTTTGTTTCAATCTCTCACTTGAGTACATATCCAAACATGGCCCAATTACCGCAGTTGATCGAACGGTTCACCATTCACGTTTTGTTTCTGAACACCTGTCTTCTAGCCAGCGTGACGATATTCGTCTTCTAAAGGCATTCTTTCAGTCAGGGTTCGTATACGGTGATACAAGCCCTGTTGGACGCAGTGGTTTCACAGGCTTCAGCGCCGAAATTCTGATGTATCACGTACAAAACCTAGTGAATGCTCTAGAGAAATTAAATAAACTTCCTTTGGAAACCCTCGATTATTTCGGGCGTTCAGCGTCTGAGTTGAGAACTAAATTCCACGGTGATTATCTAATTATTATTGATCCGACAGACCCAAATCGTAACCTTGCAGCCAGTATCTCCAAACGAGCACATAATTATGCACGCCATCTTGCAAACCAGCTTCTATCAAATCCAACCCCACAATATTTCATACCTAGAAATATCCCAGTCCTTTCCCTAAAAGAAGAAAAGACCCTAGCAGACAACTACCTAATCATAACATATGAGGATAATACAGGATGGCATTATACAAAGACTCGAGATAAATTATACAAGTATTTCAATAATCTTTGTAGCTTTCTTAGTCATGAGACAACTGGAGAGAAACGGTTTGGACTGTGCCTCTTCGAAGAAGTGTTTTTCGACAACTCATTCGCAATTGCACTCCACATAGAACGCCCCCTCCTAGAGCCAACTTTTCTTCGAGTAGGACCTCCCTCTGAGCTTAACGAAGCTGTACGCCAGTTCCGAATAAAACACCCAAATGCCATTATAGAAGACGGTCGATACTTCGTTGATATACAGAGAGCGTTTACAAAAGCAGAGGAAGCAGTAAAACATTATCTGGATGAGCACACAATTTCACACAAACTCCATCTAACAAGCTTCTCGCAAACAGGTACACAAAAAATCGGTAAACAAGCCTTATGGATTCTGAAAAATGCAGTCCTGCCTTTCCTTGATTGATTGTTTCACAATCATACTCGACCTCCTCAGATGAAGACTATTTTACCGGAACCGGTTCTATTACTTCAATCCTAGAAACCAGTTTTTCTCTACTAAGGAGCCCCTCAAAGAAAGCTACAATTGTAGCACCATCTCTTTCAGCTAATTCATCATCATCAACAGCAACCAACCTTAGTGCACCGTAGGCATACTCCATAAGCCCTTGCACTATTCCTGAAGCCTCCAGATTTTCTACACGAACGACAACATAGTATACAGGGATTTTGTTGATACCATTAGGAGAAAGAATACTGAAATCGAGTTGACGGATTACTGCCTGAGCCTTCAATCTGTCAACGAAGTTTCGTCGAAGAAGAATCGACCCAGTCTTCGCAAGGATATCAGTCAATACCCACTTGGAAGAACCAGTTGAAACAATCCAGTTACCCAAGGCTTCACCGACCCACACTTGGAAATATAGTACATAACTAGCATCAATTGTTTTAGCTGTTTTGTCAGAACTTCCTAGCCTCATAGAAAGTAAATAAACTGAAATTCCTAGCACACAAGAAGGATACTGGTTTCTCAGGAGAATATTTAACGCCCCAACAGTCAGAAATTCAATCGGACTTCTCTTATGGCACCCACTTGATATGGTGAAGATGATGGACATTGCTGAAATCCTTACAAACGATTCACCAGGCGATAAATTCCTTCTTCTTGGAAATGAAGCGATTGCCCGAGGTGCAATCGAAGCGGGTCTTGAATTTGCAGCAACCTATCCTGGCACCCCATCTTCAGAAATCGGAGACAGCTTGTATCGAGTAGCTTCAAAATACAAGCAACTGTATTTTCAGTATTCAACCAACGAAAAAGTTGCATTGGAAGCTGCTGGTGCAGCTTCGATAGCTAACACACGAGCTATGGCTATAATGAAACATGTTGGGCTTAATGTAGCGTCGGATGCATTCATGACATTGAATTATATCGGCGTGCGTGCAGGATTGGTTATCGTTTGTGCTGATGACCCTGGTTGTTGGAGCTCTCAGAATGAGCAGGACAACCGTTTGTATGCTATGCTTGGTGACACCTGTATGCTGGAGCCAGCGGACTCGCAGGAGGCCAAGGATATGACGGTTGCAGCCTTTGATCTCTCAGAGCAATTAGAGCAGCCTGTATTGGTGCGAGTCACTACTAGAGTGTGCCATACTCGATCTGAAGTGGAATTAGGGTCCATTCGCCCCCAACGTGCGAAGCCGAATTTTGAGAGGAATCCTTTTCGGTTTGTAACTGTACCAACAGTAGCGCGGTTACGCCATCCAATCCTTGTCGAAAAATTCCAGAGAGCCAAGGAGATATCTGAAAAGAGCAAATGGAACAGGATTATCGGAAAAGGTCCAGTTGGTGTTATCACTTCAGGTGTTAGTTACAATTACGTAATTGAAGCATTAGAGCTTCTTGGACAAAAAGCAACAGTCCTAAAACTTGGAATGACCAATCCCTTACCCAAGAGGAAAATTCAGAGATTCATAGCCTCAAAGGAGAAGGTATTAGTTGTCGAGGAGTTAAAGCCCTACTTGGAACTTCATGTCCGAGCCTTTGCTCAGGAGAAAGGAATCAAGACAACAATACTCGGGAAAAGTCAAAAGCTCTTCTCTGAAATTGGGGAACTGAACCCACGGCAAATAGTTGAAGGTATTGCTAAAGCACTAAAACTCAAGATACCGAAAGGCTATGCCAAGATTGAAAGACAGCTATCCAAGGTTACCACCCAAGCTCCGCCGCGTCCACCAATTCTATGTGCTGGGTGCCCGCACAGAGCTACATTTTACGAGTTAGCCGTAGCAACAGGACGGAAAGGTGTTTATCCGATAGATATTGGTTGTTACACTCTAGCCATTCAGCCACCCCTCGATATGGCTGACTTGCTGCTGTGTATGGGATCAAGCATCGGTACTGCATGTGGGTTGACAGCAATTCTTGATAAACCGATTGTTGGAACAATCGGGGATTCTACATTTTTCCATTCAGGCCTGTCAGGTCTTGTCAACGCAGTCTATAATCAACATCCCGTCAAAATCATTGTTGTGGACAACATGACGACCGCAATGACTGGACACCAACCCCATCCAGGGACCGGGGTAACAGGTATGGGTAAAGTCAACCCGCCAATTAAAATCGAAGAAGTTGCACTCGGAATTGGTGTTCCTTATGTGAAAGTTATAGATCCATTACAAGTCAAAGAATCCATTCGCACGATTCGCGACGCTGTTGCTTTTGATGGACCAGCTGTGATTGTGTCCCGAAGCATTTGTGCATTATTAGAATTAGCGCAGAAGCGTCGGGCAGGAGAAGAGATTATTCCTTACAAAGTCGACCCGGAAATATGCAGAGGGTGCCAAGTGTGTACCGGTAAGCTTGGCTGCGCTGCGGCGATTTGGAAAGGAGAACATGCAGCTATAGACCCCGTGTTATGCACAGGCTGTGGTGTGTGCGCTCAAATCTGTCCCTACAAAGCGATTCAAAGGGAGGAATAACAATGAAAACTAGTAACATTATCATGGTTGGAGTCGGTGGCACAGGTGTTTTAACGGCTGCCCGTATCCTAGCCACAGCCGCAATTTTAGAAAGGCATAATGTTCGAATGGGAGAAATCCACGGGATGGCACAGCGAGGTGGAGCTGTTGTCTGCACAGTACGGATTGGGGAAAAAGTGAGAGGACCAATTATTGCAACTGGTACAGCTGATTTACTTCTAAGTATTGAACCAGTAGAGGCTCTTAGGCACGTAGACAGAATTAGTCCTCAGGGAACAATTGTAGTGGGTATGTATCACATAATACCTACTGCAGTGCTTCTTGGTCGTGCTCAATACCCAAGCGATGAGGAAATACTCAAGAACCTGAGAAAATTCGGCAAGGTAGTTACTGTTGACGTTGCAGATATCGCGGAAAAAGCGGGAAACATTCTCACTATGAACACTGCGCTGATAGGTGCCGCTACAGGTCTTGGGCGAATACCTATCCCTCAAGACTCAATAATATCAGCTCTTAGAGAGGTCCTTCCGTCGCGCTATCATGAAGTAAATATCAAAGCGTTTGAGCTAGGTATGAAAGCTGTTACTGGAACCTAGAGGTATTAACGAGTTATCTTCAAAGAGGCATACCCAACAACTGGGTCGGCTCCACCACGAACATCATAACTTGTTGCATATTTGAGTAGTTCTCCCTTCACTCCACCTAATTGACTGGCCGCAACAAGCATCGTTGCTACCGCGCTGTGTCCACACATTGTTCTCCCCTCTTTTACGACAAATTTCAGGAGAGCTTCACCGTCTAACTGCTTGATTTTCTGGATGAGATCATTGTCCGTTTCATATATCCACTTAATGACCTTCTCTACGGACTCGCTACCTACGGGGGTATAATGAAACCTAGTTCCGTAATGTGTAAAGTCGGTGCTTGCCAAGATAGTAACTTGACGACCAGCCTCATTGACACCGTCGGCAATTGCTTTTCCAACACATTCACAAATCTTGTAATCTAAACTTGAGATAACGATTGGGACAATCTGAACCGGCCGCTCCATACTTAAAAATTGGAGAAATGGTAACTGAACCTCTAGCGAATGTTCGTTGTTGTGAACCTCCCAGCTTTCATCAACACAACGAGTCGGTTGAACGCCATATGATAGGATAGCCTTAGCTAAAGCTGTGTCAATAGGACACTCACCGAGAGGAGTAGACCAAACGCCCTCTGTCATTATAGCGGCTCCTTGGAATCGTATTCCCATATGCTTTGGTCCAATTAACACGAAAGTTTCAGGAAATCCATCCGCTGCAATTGCGTCAAAAATATGTGATGCTACAGGACCAGAGTATATGTACCCTGCATGAGGTGTCACACCAGCAACGATGTTTCCTTTGTATTCCTGATTTATCGTGGGAATTTTTCCTGAGCCATATTTATCCAAGAAACAACTTTGTATAGAATCTATTAGCGCTTCCTTTCTTTTTGGATAGAAGCCAATCGCCGATGGATGTCTTACTCGCCCCATTGGATTCACGACATAGTTATAGTCATTATGTTGACCCAAAAGGTTTTTGACAACTGCTATTACGATTTATGCAATGAGCCGACGTACTGAAGAACGCGCACTACGCGCTTTGAGAAATCTAGGCCTTAACAGCTATGAGGCTAGGGTTTACATCACTCTAGTTCGTCATGGCGCATTGACAGCTAGTAAAGTAAGTTCAGTTTCACAGATACCATTCAGCAGAGTCTATGATGTTTTGGCGGCGCTTGAGAGAGGAGGATGGATTTCCGTAGAACAGGGTCGTCCTAAACGTTATGTGCCAAAAAGTCCAAGAGAAACGGCTAAAGCTGCAGTTTTTACAATACAAGAACGTTTAGCAGAGTGGGAGCAATGGGTGATTGAAGACCTCCAGCCACTCTTTGATGAAAAAACCAAGATTTCTGCACCTGAGGTCCATATCCTACACGGCTCTAATAATGTACGCGCAAAGTTGAACATCGTCTTGGGTCAGGCTGAACGAGTGGTTTTTCTTTCTTGGGGCGAAGTTAGTCAAGATGATATTAATTTCGTTAGCCCAACGTTAATGCACCTTCGTGATCGTGGTGTTAAAATCCAGATATTAGTTTCTGAACGAACTCTCAATGATAAAGTGAAACGCTTAATTTCGGCTGTAGGAGAAGGGCGATTTCGCGAGACGATTTATGGAGGAGGAGCGGTGATAGATGGTAAGGAAGCTATTATTGTGCTTACTACAGGGGCTGAATCACTTGCCATCTGGTCAAAACACACCGAGCTCGCCGACCTCGCAAACACATATTTCCTATACCTATGGAGTACAGCTAGTGAAATATAAAATTAAATCCTAGTAATATTCAGCTATCCCTTTTCAGTGCGAAGTCTATCCAGTATTACGATGGCTACACCAATTGAAACATCGAGTTTGATTGCTAGTTCCTCTGGAGTGATGGATTGGCTCTTTGGAAGGATATGTTTTCGCGTGTAAGCAAGTTGGTTGGGAAATAGAATCATGCTCATCACTGTTTCTTTAAGAATGCCTCGCCAGTCGCGTGTTACGGTACCTTGTCCGTCAATCTCCTCCACAGCCTGCTCCTCCACAGCCTGCTCCTCCACAGCCTGCTCCTCCACAGCCTGCTCCTCCACAGCCTGCTCCTCCACAGCCTGCTCCTCCACAGCCTGCTCCTCCACAGCCTGCTCC
>JAEOSX010000093.1 GCA_016840135.1 Candidatus Hermodarchaeota archaeon | reverse complement strand
TACAGATTTGCACCTGTTGGGCCAAGCACTGGAGCAATTGGTGGTCCTGCGGATGCTTTTCCACCTTCGATGAGCGCTTCACAAACAGTCTTAGTCATTGTAGGTTCCCCTGAACGGAGTTCAGCTTCTCAAGCTTTATGCAATTTAAAAATCTTCTGCAAAGGAATGCTGCTTTAGTAATGATTCACTTGTCAGTGCAATCTCTGGTTGATAATTATAACTCTTCAATGGTCTCTTTCTCTTCTAGTACATCACGCTCAGTCCGCTCTACTACGCGAAGGAAATCAGCGTGAACTTTTACAGGAATTCCTGCTGATTCAAAGAGCTCAAGAGTAACTTCATCCTTGGATGCGTCGACTCGCATAACACGAGCCCGTTCACTCTTGAAGGGACCACCAGTAATCTCGACTATATCACCAATTTCTAAATCTTCTGTAGGTGGTCGCGGTAAGAGAATGTGCTCAATCTCCTTAAGCAAGAGCTTCCCCTTGATTATCCCCTTGATGTGAGGAATTCCAGCAATGGATAATTCTACATCTCGGGAGCTTGGCGCTTCTATGAAGATATAACCTTTCAACGGTTCCGGCACAAGGATAGCCTTCAAATCAACTTGACGCTTTGTCACACGACCAGCAATAACGTGTGCTATTCCCTTCTCTTGTCCAATCGTAGTACGAACAATGTAAATGTTTGTCTCCTCTGCCGCCATGAAAGGTCATCTCATTAACTAGAGCAGGTATGTATACTCCTATTCACAACTAGGTAACGGGCCCGAAAGTATCCATTGATGTTACCATTAGGAATATCATTTTGATGATAAAGCCAACGAATCCGATGACGAAGAGTCCAAGGAGACTAATCCGAAGTTGCAGCCAGATTTCGCTCCGGGTAGGTCTTTTTGCCAAGCGAGCGATGCGCTTGGTATTTTCCCAAAATGTAGAAACGTCAACCATTTTTTTCACCTATATCAAACTAGGGCTTTGGGATTTGACACAGCGGTGCTCTTAATAAGTCTTTTCGGCGAGACGAAGTTGATGAAATCGCTATCCTATAGAGTCGTCTTTAGCATCACGAAGTAAATCACGCACTCGTCGGGTTTCGATATTCAATTCATCTAGAATTTTCACTAATCGCCCTCGTTGTAAGCCTTTAATCCCCTTCCAATCAATCGCTGCTAAAGCTATATGACCAGATGTTCTTTCTGCTGCATGACTGATAAGGGATTCAGACACTTGGTTCAAATGATATTTTGGCATCAAATGGGAGGGTGCAAACCTAGTTTCAATGCTTAGACGAGTGAATGCAGGGCAGTAATGTGGTCCACCGAATCCAAGAAAAGCGGGAGCTGATTCATGTAGATTCTCTGCCACCGCCATAACAGCACGGGCAACAATCTTGGCTGCTACTACGTTTCGCCAATCCTGTTCAGTGCTGCCGATTTCTACGAAAAGCGTTGGGGTCTCCTCAATCCAAGGTCCATGGTGCGTTGCTTCAAGCCCGCAAGCCCACATGTCAAGATTCAATCGATTTCGTTCAGCGAGCAAGGTCTGGTGAGCTACCTTAACAGCAGAGGGATGTGCAATACATAGTTTTGAACTTTTACCGCCAAGCTCGGCTGTTGCCCAATTACCAGGAGTATGGACAAGTAAGGCTGGTTTGAAGGAGGCTGATTTGTGTCGTGAAGCAAAAATGAAGATGTCTGCAGGCAGATGTTGATCCAGTTGATCTGCATGAATACTATCGGACTTGATGGTTACTATTGACAGATTATTTAATTGGTAGATTGGTGCACCATCAAAGGTCTCCTCTTTCTCAGTAAAAGGATAGAGTGAAAGTAATTGTTGTTTTATGTTCTGAGCTGCAATATCCTGAAGAGAGCAAAGACAGATGGCGGACAAGGCAATCGCCCTCTCCTTAGAGTGTTACATTAGAAGAGCCAAGACTGCCTTCTCGGTGTGGAGACGATTTTCCGCTTGATCCCAAACAACACTTTGGGAGCCTTCGATGACCTCGTCAGTTATCTCTTCATCCCGGTGTGCGGGGAGGCAGTGCATGACAATAGCGTGGGGAGATGCTAGTTTAAGTAAATCTGCATTAACCTGATACTCGGGGAGGAATGCTTCTAGTCTATGTTCCTTTTCTTCTTCCTGCCCCATTGATGTGAAGACATCTGTGTATAGGATATCCGCATCCTTTACTGCTTCTTTAACATCCTGTATAACTTCGACTTTTGCTAAAGCTTCTTTTGCTCGCTCTTGTGCAACCCGTGTAATCCCTGGATCAGGCTGATAGCTGTCTGGACATGCAACAACAACCTCCAATCCCATCGTTGCGGCACCAACCATCAGAGAGTGACAAACATTGTTACCATCGCCAATGTATACAAGCTTTAGTCCTTCAAGCTCGTTCAACTTTTCTTGGATTGTCAGTAAATCAGCTAGTATTTGACAAGGGTGGAACTTGGGTGTAAGAGCGTTCACAACGGAGATTGTACTGTGGTTGGCAAGTTCCACGACATTACCATGGCTATTGGCACGAATAACAATCCCGTGAATATAGCGACTCAGTACTCGCGCAGTATCTGCTATTGGTTCACCTCGACTTAGTTGAAGTTCCTGCGAACTTAGGAAGAGCGGATAACCTCCAAGTTCATGAATTGCAACTTCAAAACTAACGCGGGTACGCGTAGAGGGCTTTTCAAAAATCATCCCGATGGACTTGCCCGAGAGGTTTGTACCAATTACATTTCTATATCGTTGACGCTTCAAATCAGCAGCGGTATCCAACATCAGCTTTATTTGTTCACGCGTAAAATCTGCTAAACTTAGAAGATGGTTTCCCTTCAGGTTCATTAGTACCACATTCTATACCTTTTGTGAATCCTGCAACCACTGGATGTATTTAGCCTTTCGCTATTATCCCGAATAATACAGTTTAGCTAAACGGCACTATCTTATCAGCAAACCATTCCGGTCGAAATTCCTCAAGATCAGAATATTCCTGTCCCACACCTACGAAGATTATTGGTTTTCCTGTCGCTAGTGCAATTGAAAGTGCTGCACCACCCTTTGTATCAGCATCAACTTTTGTGAGAATAGCAGCATCAATACCTATAATTTCGTTAAATGTCTTGGCTTGAGAAATTACGTCATTACCCGCGAGTGCATCTCCAACGAATATAACTAGGTCTGGCTTCGCGACTCGGTGAATCTTCTCTAATTCAGCCATGAGGTTCTTATCAGTTTGCATACGCCCTGCGGTATCAATAAAAACCACATTAATGCCCCGGGCTCTGGCATGGTTTATTGCATCGAACGCAACAGAAGCTGGGTCAGAACCGTAAGGGCGGCTTAACACACGTACTTTTAGCCGCTCACCATGAGTATGCAATTGCTCAGAACTCCCCGCCCGGAATGTGTCCGCACAAGCAAGAACAACCGAGTAATCTCTCTTAATAAGCATATGAGTTAGCTTCGCAATCGTTGTAGTTTTCCCTGTTCCATTCACACCCAAGAACATCAAAACTGCCGGGTTTCGCTCCTTTTTCCTCTTCTCTATAATTTTAAGGAGATCTATTGGTGATTTGGGTTTTAATGCCTCAAGCACTGCCTCATGGAGTGTTTCCAAGATGAATTTTCTCTTGCTTTGGAGTAAACCGATTTTTTCACTGGTGACCTTCTCTCTTATTCTTTCGCAGATGAGTTCCGCAGCTTCCAATGCAACGTCGTTAGATAATAAAGCGATTTGTAAATCAGAAAAGGCATCATCGAGGTTACTATCGCTAACTGATTTATGTGAGACCCGATGGACGAAGCCATCTACTGCTTTTCGAAGCTTCTCAAACAAAGTTTTGCCCTCGAGGAAGTGTCTTATCGTTGGACGAGTTGCGATATTTGTCTCCGCATTGCTTCAAGTTGTGCATGTGCTTTACGTAGATGCTCTTGTTGGCGTCTAGATATCTCTAACAGTTGTTCTTGTTGTTGTCCGAAACCTGCAAGAGCCTCCTCAAGGGATTTCTCAGCAGCAAAACCTGCCCCAAGAGCGACAATCACATGAGATGTTTTTACGAGATTTACAAGAAGATGAACCCCGGAGCCAATGTTGACCATCACTTCATCGCCAGATTCATGGTTTTTAAGCTCCGAAACAGCGCTTGCCGTTTCAGCGAGACGCGATGCTTGAGCTTGGAACATTTGGAGGTTCGATTGACCACGGGCAATCTCCTCCTCCATAAGCTGAATACTTTGGATAAGTTGACGTGTATGCTGCTCTCTCTGCTGCTGTTCATCAGCCATTGATTAATATCCCCTAATCCTGTAATAAATGCAAGCTCGATTGAGGTTATTCAATTCCAGCAAGACGCCTGATAACCAGTGTTTTCGCTTCAGTGGGAGGTATCTCGGTCACTTGATCAATCGTGATTTTTTGTCGCTTCACTCGATAAAAGCTCCCAACTACCGTGTAAAGCTGTTCACAAGCCTGTTCTTCAGTAATTGCACGGATCTCCCGACTGAACTTAAATCGTCGGTTAAGCCGGATGTATGTACCCTGAATGCGAAATACTTTCACTGACATAATGCCAACCTCAATTATCACATGCAGTTATTAAATCGAATGGGCGACCCTATTTTAAAGATTACTCAAGAACCCGTGCTCAGGAATTCTGTTTCTCAGCAAACCCCTATTCGAATAGGGTCTCACTTAAACGCATGAGCTCAGGACCCGTCGTTTCGAATCCTGCTGCAGCAGCATGACTAGTAGCTAGCAGACCAATGGAAACATAGGGAACTCCACAATTAATCGTACTCACATCCGCCGAAACACCAAAGAAATCTGCAAGATGTTCCAATTCCGACTCGGACACACCAGTATGAGCTAGCAAGCCCCGATTTGTGACTGTACAAAAGGAACCAACGAGTTTTGATCCTGCGACTGTCCCAACCTCAACCTCAACACCGAGGGCATCTTGGATAGTGTGAACTTCTTCCTTGGTGAACCCGCTACTTACAAGCGCGGCTTTATCATTTACAAGAATCAAGTTTCCTAGTGCTGTTAGACGTGACTTCAAAGAAACAATGGAACAGTTTAGCGAAGAGCTCAGAGCATTGATTTCTTCATCCAATGTAAAGTGGGGCACAAGAAGACCATTCACATTCCCAGATGATAAGATGCCGACTAAGGTGCTACCACCAAGAGTCGTAATGATTGGTGGCATCCCGAAAAGAGCTTCGAAAGCATGTTGTGTTGATTCACTACTCAATGCTTGGAGTAGCCAATAATCCGTGACACGACAGAACGCGCCAATGTTTGAGCTGCCAGTGAAATCGAGACGTTGAACCTTCCCTTGCATTAAAACAGGCCACGCATTAAAAGTAGAGCAAAAAGTTATCCGTTTCTACTATTGTCCTTCTACTAAATAGGCTCGGACTATTCCTTCCTTATCCTTAGTTGTCCTTACTCGAACCCGCCGTGGAGGTTTCTGAATTCCCCGCGTCCACAAATATTCGTTAAGGGCTGGGTCAATAATTACATCCTCTTCTTCTTCAGGCTTCATATGTCGGATAATGAATTCACGAACCATCTTAACCGCCCGTTTCGCGCGTTTAGTGCGCACTGTTTCGTAGACTTTTCCGAGCGGTATTGTGTATAGCCTCTCAACGACTACATCTTCTGCCACTTCAGGAGCTGCCTCAGCAGGACCCGTAAATGTTTCTTCGCTTGACATACTTAATTTTACACCTCTATGGTTTAAGTTTTGACCGCCGCCACTGCCGACGTTTCGGGTGAGTGCGAACCTTGCCTGCAGTCTTCACCATAATCCACGTGGGGACTGAGACATTCGATTTGAGTTTTCGTGCTAATCGAAGCTTCTTACCGAGAGGTTTGTTTCGAGCCATTGCGCTTCACAGTTCCTAAAGAACATCTTGTTACTTGCATATATGTGCGATTTTCTAATGCTTGAATTGAATTTTTGGTTCACGTTGGCGTGCACGTACTTGGGCCAACATCTGTTTTAATTGTCTATCTGATAAGGGAATGGAGGGCAGCCGTTTCATTTGGGCTAGGCGAATCAGCTCGTTTTCTAATTGTTCGGCGAAGGCTGGTTTGACCATCCTGAGGTTCACTAGTCTCGCTCTAGCCTCTGGTGTCAGAATCTGGCGTAGAACAGCGTCTTTTTGTCTCCGTAAATCTTCTTGTTGTGCAGCAGCTTGTTGCTCCTCCACAGCTGCACGCTGGAGTTCAGCCATTTTCCGCCGCCGGATCTGTTCCATTTCCTCGTCGCTCAAATAATTACCCTCCCAATAACTATTAACTTGCATCCTGTGTTCGGGTCATATGTGCTAATCGATCAAGGAAGGATCGCCCTTTGCTGGACAATACCCGTCCCCCACCTTTCTCTAGCGTTACCAGACCAGCCTTTTCCAGCTGTTGAAGAGCCTTTCTTATTATTGAGCCGCTGCCTCGTGCAAAATGGTTGGGGCGAACGCCGCGCCTATTTCTTCCACCATATACGGTGCGTAGCCGCGAAACACCGGATTTACCTTTCACGTATAAGCGGCGTAGAATGGATGCACATCGGATATACCACCAGTCAGGATTTGTTGGTGGTCTCTCTTTGTGAATACCTGTCTTAACGTAGCCCGCCCATTTGGGCGGCTTTACTTCTTTCGCTTTTTTCAGCTCTTCCGCGATACGGGGGATTAGTTCATCTGCTGCAATATCGTAGACAGTAGACACGGTAAAGACCTCAAGGATGCAATGGAACGCAATACCACTGACAGGTTGGCTCACGGTACTCGGAGAGCCCTATAAAATTCTTTCGCGGTCTACCTTCAGAATCACTAAGCTTTACGAGATAAGACAACAACCAATCCACGCCGTCCACAAGCAACACAGGAAGTTCGGGTTACTAATTCAGTTATTATCTCGTCCAACGAGCCATTCAACACCGCCGATGGTAGTATACGCACCTTGATTAATCGCTTACCCTTCAGTTGGCGTTTAATCTCCTTTATTACTCGCTCATTTACTCCAGCTTTTCCGATTCGGACACTTGGTTTCTCTGTAGCCCAAACCTTTGCTAATTCGCGTCTATCCTTTACCATTCTACTACCACCTATTCTATACTAAGTCTGTACTCTTCCTATCTTACGTCGCCAGACAAGTTTACTTCTATGCCCACAGGAACACGTCACTATAAGCGAACTGTTTCTACCAGCTCTGCGCAAACGTACTCGGCTTGTTACCCCATATTGGAATGGTGTTGCACAACTACGGCAGAATCGGTAACGATATTCGTCCGGTAGACGAATCTTTGTCCGCCGCACAATGTGCTGCACCATTTGCAAATAGTGTTTTGCAAGCGCTGGTTGTGTACTCTTTACTTCTTCTGCAAGCTCAACTAACATCCGGAGCCGTCGCTGAACAATCCTTCGCCATCTTCTAGTCCCGCGGAACCGCCCCACTTCACTCAGCCACACCATTAGAAATCAAAGAAACGGAATTGGTGCGCTGACCGGGATTCGAACCCGGGCGCCCAGCGTTCTACCGATGACAAACACCGATGGCAGGCTGGAATCATACCACTAGATTATCAGCGCACGAGGAAGGGTTACAAGTGTTGCCATTTAAATCATTTCCCGATTACGAAATTATTGCTGCTATTTGTGTGTCTTTTGTGGAAAAGTTTAAGGCGCAAGAGGACAGGTTGCGTTTTAAGCGGCCGTGGTCTAGCGGTTATGATTTCGGCCTTCCACGCCGATGTCCCGGGTTCGAATGCTAGACATAGACCGTGTCTAGCCGGAGATCCCGGCGGCCGCACCAATCTTTTTTTCAGAACCTTGTTTCTTGGTTTTTACGACACGGAATTTGCTGTGGTTTCGTTTGTTCCCGCTTATGTTTCTTTTGTTTGACTAATAATATAAACAGTAATAAAATATTATAGTAAAACAGAAAAATATCTATAATAGATATTAATTATATAACAATATAAGCGTATTAAACCACCCCCCATCACAAGACTACCTTCGAAACCTCCAGTGGAAGCAGGGGGGCGAGGGGGTAAACCAGATGCGAGAGATGAGCCGAACCGATTTGACATACATTGAACCCCTCATTATCAATGATTACCAACAATTCCGTTATTATGCTAAACGAGCCGAACTAGTCACCTTCGAGACCCAATACTACGACATACCATTCAAAGAAACAGATGGCATCGAGCTGGCACAATACCTCAAAGCCCTCAAAATATGGGCCTTCGGAGTATACATAGACCAACGACCCTTCACACTAATCCACATAATACAATTGCCCTGGATTCCCCTCCACGCCGAGGACTGGGAGACACGTGTAAGCATAACCAGCAAGAGACTAACCCTCCTTACAGAAGATCTAGAAACAGACCTCCAAGCCGTACAGAGCACACCCTCCTCCCCCTCACCCCGAGAACTACGAGTGAAAACCCTCCGCTAAAACACAAACAACCAAATGGGAAAAATTTAAGGCACATCAACCCAGCATCAGCCTACAAGTAGGGCCGGTAGTCTAGCTGGTTATGACGTCGCCCTGACACGGCGGAGGTCGAGCGTTCAAATCGCTCCCGGCCCACCACTGCTTCCTTTCTTTGCACCCCTTACCTCGAGATTGCATCGATTTCTTGTTGAAGAACTGTTGAAGGGAAAACCCTTAAATTAATGCTGAACTGAAGCTTGCCGAAGAGCCGACGTAGCTTAGGGTTCTTAGCAGATAGCTGTGGACGAGTAACCCGGGAGTAGCTTTGACACCAGTCAACGCTTTAACCCGAGAGCGCGGGACTGAAGATCCCGTTGTCGCTGGTTCGAATCCGGCCGTCGGCACCACTCTTTCTACTATTATTGGGAGATACCAGTTTTATCGTTTGAATAGCCACTCAACTAATATCGTCAAGAAAAGAGCTAGAAGGGCGCCACTGGTATTGGCGAGGATGTATTTGACCAGATACGAGGGTTGAGTGATGGGAGTGACTGTGAACCATAATATATAGACAAGACCCCATACTGCGAGGACTATGGCGGCGGCGACGAAGAGGATTGCGAAGGCTCTGAGAAACTGAAGTTTTGGGTTTGTGGTGGGGGTTTGTGTTTGCCTGCGTTGGGATGTACGAGAAGAGGAGATGGTTTCAGCAAGGGCCGCTGAGCTGCCGACCTGGACCAGAACAACACCTAATGGCACTAGGATTAGTACAATTGGTGAAGCAATATGAAGAACATTTGCAGCCAAGAATGATAGCACGACTTGGACAAGCCCACACAATCCTAGAAGGGTGAAAAGGTAGGTCAGTCCTTCAGATGTTTTCCAATAGTATACTACTGACATGATGAACCCTCAGTGGACGCAATACGCACCGCATAGTAAGATAGGGTATTAATGTTTTTTCTGTTTCAATTAAGAGGAAAAGAAAATGGTGGACCGGCCGGGATTTGAACCCGGGGCCTCCGCCATGCCAAGACGGCGATCTTTACCGGTACAGTTCACACGAATTGTACTACCGCTGATCTACCGGCCCATTATGGTTGTTTTTAGAGTTATACAAGGCGGGTGCGGGTGACGGTTTTTGTTTGCCACTTGTATCTGGTTATCTTTGCGGTTTTTCCGAAGCCGCAAGCAGCACATTTTTTCTTGCGGACATGGTATGAGCGGCGTCCGCAGCGGCGGCATCGGATGTGAGTTTTCTTGTTGTGTTTACCTCTTGAAGGTGTCCCTTTGCCCATGTCTGCTACCTCCCTTTTGGTTTCCTTGGCGGGGTTTTTGATGAGGGAGAGAGGAGGATGACGTTATCGCCGCGGAGTATGACTGTGCCTAGTTCTTGGGGTTCGCCATCTGAGAGGTCTTCGGCTTGCTCAAGTATTAGGTTCAGGTGTTGGTCATAACCTCGGAGGCGTCCGCGAAGTTTACGGTCACCCTTCAGCTTGACTAGAACTTGAGCGTTGAGTGACTTGCTGAGCAAATCCATAGGTCTTTGTCCGGTTTCTGCCAAGTGAAAGGCTCCTTTCTGGTAATCGTCAAGGGCATCCTTTAGAGACTTTAAAAACGTTGTGTAGAAATCGTAGTTCTAGAGAATGTGGGAAACATCAAAAAGTGGTGCGATTCAGAATTTAGATTAACCAGATGTGGTTTTTAATGCGAGTAAAACATCGGCATCAGCTACGCGCGAAAGAACGGCGCGAGTTACGTAAACAGCTTGAAGTTACTCCAGCATTGCTGCATATTGATTTAACCGGCTCCAGTGCTGGGAAAACACCTATTGAACGTATTGTTCTCGAGAACAAGACAGAACTATTCCTAATCAATGAAAGACTCTGGTTGGTTCGTACGAAGGAGAAAACATATCCCTCATTACACGCACTTCTAGACGGTGTTGTAACCTTACCCAAGGTCGTTGTAGATATGGGTGCTGTGCCACATATCGCGAATGGCGCCGACGTGATGGGACCAGGCATAGTAGGAGCCGATGACTCGATCACTAAAGACGATATCGTAGTTGTAATTGACCAGAAGAACCAGACCCCTTTAGCTGTTGGTCAAGCCATCTTTGAAGGGGACAGGATGAAAACAAAGTCAAAAGGGCGCGCCGTTACTGTGATTATGTATGTTGGGGATTGGCTCTGGGACCTTATGAAAAGCCTGTCTATGTGAAAGGGCGAAGGTTTTTCAAGGACGGCTTCGTTGTTGCCCCATTGATTCGGAGGATCTTGTCATGGGAATTTTCCGAAGGAAAAGCAAGAACAAAACCGCACTGCAAGAGGGTACAGAGCCTACGGTTGGTAGTGGAGCACACCCAAGGATGTACGTGATATACAAGGAACTTTCAAGTCTAGCTGATGTAACACCAATCTCTGAGGAGGTTCGGAGGGGCAATGTGGTAATCTTGGATATTGAGCCGTTGATGAAAGGGGCTTCGGATCTTATGACGCAGCTTAAACGTGCTGTGGACCAGTTACGCGCTGTGTGTTATAGTATCGGCGGAGATATCGGGCAGCTCGGAAAACGATACATACTCCTAACACCTTCTGCAGTTAGAATACGCCGAACGGCTGAAAAGGTAGTCACTAGCCCTCAGTCACCGAGTGATGGCTAACCAGGACGACCGTAAATGAAGAAAGTTTGCATCCGAGTCGAACGTAGCTTTGGTGAACGTCTACGCTTACTTCTAGTAGATTTGGGATTACTAGACTTCGACTATCCGATTACTCTAGAAGACCAGCATCTCCTCTTACCCTTACGTTCTTCAATAGATATCGCAGTGCTTTCTGAGTTGCAGCGCCAATCGACATCTCTGACACTTGTAGAGAGAAAACTAGTACCTAAGGAACAAAGACCGACAAGCCTTACCGAAATATTACGGAGTCACATTCCAGCACATATCTTACCAAAGATACCGCACTCCCTCGACATCATCGGCGATATTGCAATTGTTGAGCTAGACGAGGAACTGACGCCATTTGCACAAGAGATTGGTCAAGGCATCATATTAGTTCACAGAAATGTGGCAGCAGTATACTCTAAAGCTGGAAGTGTATCTGGACCCCATCGTGTTCGCGCGCTAAATCATATAGCAGGCGAAGTACGCACTCAAACTGTGCATGTCGAGTATGGGATTCGTATAGCTGTCGATGTCGCTGACACTTATTTCAGTCCCCGGCTATCCACTGAACACCACCGTGTTGCGGAACTCATTCAGCCTGGCGAAATGGTTCTCGATATGTTTGCGGGTGTCGGACCATTCGCTATACTTGCAGCAAAACGACAGCCAGTAACTGTTTACGCGATTGACATAAACGAGCAAGCTATCAGGTGTTTAAACAGAAGCCTTGAACTCAATAAATTAGCTGGCAAAGTTATACCAATACTGGGTGATTGCAGACAGGTGATTCAAGAGCAGCTAATTGGCAAATTTGATCGTATTATCATGAACCTTCCCCATGAATCAATCCGGTTTCTAGATGCTGCTACTGCCGCAGCAAAGCCTGCAGGAGCAATAATCCATTTCTATACAATAACTTCAGAAGAAAATCCCTTAGAGAAACAAAGAAGCAAAATATTGGCACTGCTGTCCCGTTTTGGAAAAGGCACCAAAATTGGTCACACACGTCAAGTCAGACAAACAGCACCTCACGAGGCACAGGTTGTTCTCGATATTCAGGTAGATGGAACGGATACCACTATGATTACTTGAAGCAAAGCAGAGGGGTTCTTGAGTTTTTGTACCAGCTTTCTATTGATAGAGACAGCGGACTTATCGCATCGAATAGCAACTGTCCTGTCATCTTCGTATGTACTTGTTCGCCAAACTAGTGAGCTGAGTGCTTGAAGCGTTAAACCTGGTGACCCAAAACCCTGAACGACATCCGTTACATCATCTACTGAGAAACGGGTCACTACTCTACTTCCTTGTTGGCGCAATGCCCGCCCTAGAGATGCTTCGACGCAATATGACGAGTGGGAGGCGCCGACACCTAGTATACAATCGCCCCGTAGTGACAAATGCTGCTCGGTCGTAACCTCCAAAGTAGATCGGTGAGTTGAACGCACATTGGGATGACCATGGGCAGTTAAAACGAATGTATAATTGTCAGGAGAGCACACAGACAAATATTATACGAGACTTCTATTATATCTTAACGAGACCTAGTGGCGGGTTAATTATCAGTAAATAAAAGGTGTTACCGTGACAGAGCAATCTAGGGACTTTGCACAACAGAAGGAGGTCACTCTTAAGAGACTCATTGCAAGCAAATACGTTTCAACTCCAGAAGTGATACGTGCATATCGTACGGTACCCCGAGAACTTTTCATACCAATTCGTCTCCGAAATAAGGCATATGTTGACCACCCGCTACCCATAGGCGAAAAGCAGACAATTTCAGCCATTCACATGTGCTTGATTTATCTAGAATATCTTGAGCTAGAGAAAGGGATGAGCGTACTGGAGGTTGGTGCTGGTTCTGGTTACCACGCTGCCCTTTGCGCTGAGATAGTATCACCCACTGGAGAACCTCTTTCCGGTCATGTCTATTCAATAGAGCGAAAGGTCAAACTGGTCGATTTCGCAAAAGAAAACCTAGATGCTGCAGGCTACAGTGATAGGGTGACGGTGATTCTTGCAGACGGAACATTGGGCTACCCACCAGGAGCACCTTACAATCGGGTCATGGTTGCCGCCGCTGGACCTAAGATACCTCCCGCGCTTACTGAGCAACTAGCAAAAGGTGGACGGCTGATAATCCCTGTGGGTCGAAGAACCTATTACCAACAGCTCAAACTAGTTGAAAAGGACGAAGAGGGAAAAATCCATACAAAGGGATTAATGGGGGTCGCCTTCGTCCCCCTTATCGGTGAAGAAGGATTCACCTCATGAGGGGCAAGTTGGTGACTTCCGAAATTTAGCTATGAAGTAACCTGGAAGGTTATGGAGATCAGGATAGAACCGCTGCACATTCTGTCTGATGTGCGCATCTTCTCCAAGGCCTTCTGCTCCCCTACTGAGATGTGGTTTTACTAGATTGAAGCCCTTCTTAGTAAGGAGATAGCCTACATTCCGTTCATTTTCCTCCCAAGATAATGTACATGTGGAGTAGACCAGAACTCCCCCAGGACGAAGGGCCTCAGTCGCTGAATCGAGAATCATTTGTTGGTAGTTGGCAGTGCTGCTAATACGTGCCAGCGTTGTTGTGTCGAAAAGTTTTGGTCGAACACCTAATGCTGTACATGGGGGATCCACGAGAACCCGGTCTGCTTGGATGTCTTGGTGCTCCGCACAGAATTTTTTCGCGCGCCCAGTAAAGGGCTTTATACACTTGACTCCTAGCCGTCTCACCTCTCCTTCTAGACGTTCGAGGCGACGAGCAGACCTGTCTACAGCGATAACTCGACCTTGGTTTTCTATGAGTTGAGCGATATGGGTGGTCTTGCCACCAGGAGCCGCGCAGAAGTCGATGATAAAATCGTTTGGCTGTGGATTAAGAATCGGCGCCACAAGGATAGCAGGAAAAGATTGAGAGTAAAAGAGGCCCGCTTTATGAGCTTCTAGGTCTACAATACTTGGGAGGTTGTAGAAGGAGTGGGTGATTTGAACGATGAGACCGCGTTTTAGTTTAGGTATTTCTTTACTGTCAACAGAGGCAATACCGCTTCCTACGATGTGTCCCCGAGGATTAACAACTGTGACTGCGTCGCCAGTACGAAACCGGTTGAAACGTCGAACTCCAGGTCTAAACAAATTGCTACCTAATAGAATATTCTCAGAACTCGGCTTATCTGCGATAACTACTCTATCATGACGCGGAACAGAGCCCCCACGTTGAACAGGGATGGCAACCACACCCAAGGAAGAATCGTATACTTGGCTTTCAACGCCCTCCTCAGCGAGTGAAATAACAAGCTCCTCGCTAGTTGTACGCAAAGTGTTTGTCCGAAGGAAGAAAAACGCGCCAGGGTTACAAAGAGCCGCACCAAGCGCAGAAGTACGATTTTCTCCGAAAAGATTGGTGAGATACTGTTGTAACTCCAAGCTAAATTGAGTTGAAGTCGGTGGGTCTGTAATCTTGTCACTCAAGTTCCATCGCACTCCTGCACGGAGAATCCCTCCCTTGATGTCCACACCTTTTCTATAGATAGAATGTGCCTTCTGCAACCAGTTTTACTTTTCCTGAAACTAGAACCCCTTCTATTCCTTCGCCCCAAACAACCTCGGATATCAGTTGACTAGGTCTTTGCATCTCATAGCCTTGTTCGATAATGATTGGTTTCCCTCTTTTCTTCCTTGGCAGGACCTGGTGATGTTCTAGGTATGCCGCAAGGGGACCTGCTGCGCTTCCCGTAGCAGGGTCTTCAACAACTCCAACCTCTGGGGCGAAAAACCTTGCATGAACATCTGACCCCTCATTCACAGTTTCAGTGCAGAAGATAAGCACATTACGGGAGGGGAGCCCTTCTAATCCTTGGAGGATTTTTGGGGAATTCGGTTGCGCGCGCTTAACTGCTTTCAAGGAGGTAATGGGTACAATGAGTTTGTGTGACCCGGTTGATACATACTGTACGGGGTAATCAGTCGAGATATCTGATTTTGCTAGTCCTACGATTTCGGCAACAATCTTCCTGTCCTCTAACTCTTGGAGAAATTCAGGGCACGGTTGTGACATACGAACCATATCCTCAGACAAGAACTCTACAGGAATTTCACCAATACCTAATTCCAGCACCGCTTCTTTCATTTTAGACTCTATCAGCTTCTTGTACCTGAGTACAAAAGCCGTACCCAATGTAGGATGCCCAGCGAAAGGCAGTTCCCTGGCTGGTGTAAAAATACGAACCTTTACAGCACACTCCACTAGTTCAGGTGGATAGATGAAAGTGGTTTCTGAGAAATTCATCTCCAATGCAATACCCTGCATATTCTCCGAGTCAAGGCTGCCATTGAGATTAGTATCCCAGAATGTTGCTAACTGGTTTCCACTAAAAGCATATCTAGAATCAACAAAGACGCTGGTCTGAACAAAAGGAAGAACAACCATATGTGAAGAGTCACAGAAGGAATATTTCAAACTACTCATCCATGCTTCTTCTCTACCTAAAGGCTATCCGCGCTACTTGGAAGAAGTGGTTTGTCAGTAATAATTAGAAGAAATCCGAGAGCGACAATTGCCCTTGCTTTGGAAGCAGATTTGACACCTTGACTCCAATAAGACGCAGTCGATGATCAGGAAGCCGGTTCTCCTTATAGAGTTCCAAGGCAGTTCTACATAATACTATTCGCTCATCTGTACCCACTTTCAAGGTTTTACTTCGCTGAACAGTGGTAAAATCACTATAACGGATTTTAACCGTAACAGTCCGAAAACGGAGGGTTTTTGCTTGGAGTTTTTTCCATATCCGTTTGCAAATATCATCTAAAGTCCCATAGAGGGAGGTAATCGAAGAAGAATCAATGTCCTCCATAAATGTGCGATCTTTGCTGATTGACTTACGTCTTCTCGGTCCACTACGCTTCAATGGACGTGTATCAATACCATAAGCCCGATTACGTAGCCACTTAGCGCCTTTTATCCCCATAATTGGATACAGGTCTGTAACGGGTAAACGTTGAATCTGCCCCAGAGTAGTTATTCCGTGTTTGCCAAGCCGTCGAGCTGTAACACGACCTATGCCATTTACAACCCTTACATCCAGTGGGGCTAGAAACTCAGCTATCAGAACAGAGTCTTGGGGAACAAGTGTAATGCCCAAAGGCTTGTTAATTCCTGTGGCAATCTTGGCCACTGCCATATTTGAAGCGACACCAATCGAACAAGGCAGCTTTGTCTGATCACGGATTGTTTGCTGAATCTCTTTTGCTAAAGGTTCCGGACCTCCACACCCAACCACTCTCCGGGAAACATCGATGTAGGCTTCATCGATACTTGCTCGCCGCACTCGTTCATCATCAGCAAATTCCTCTAGTACTCCCATAATCTCATCCGAGGCTTCGATATAATTAGAAAAATCCCCACGAACAAAGACCGCATCAGGACACAAACGATAAGCCTCAGCGACTGGCATACCAGAACGAATTCCGTAATCCCGCGCCTCATAGGAAGCAGCTCGCACAACACCACGACCCCGTCCCTCCTTGGGATCATGCCCTACACACACAGGTAGACCGCATAACTCTGGATTCACTCGGTACTGCTCAACTGATGCATAGAACGCATCCATATCGATATGCATAACCCATCGAGACATAGAAACGACCCACACATCGTTCCTTTTCCGGAGTTGGCTACCAATAGGATGGATAAATAGGGACAGAGACTAGTATCTAAGTGAGTGCTTAGCAAGTCAGGAGACTGGCAGCAAGTTCAGCGTTTAGATATCCTCGACTTTTTCAACTGGAATCCAACCAAATTGTCCCTTAATTGTTGCACACCAAATCCAACCAAGCACTTCCCTGACAAAAAACAGCCTGTCTCCCGTTGCTACATCTAGTTCTGTTGAGTTATAATTCACGAGCAGCACGCCCAATCCTCTATGGTTTTCAAAGAAGGGTTGGGGGATCCAGTCACTAACTCCCTCTCTAGTGGTGCACCAAAACCATCCATCTATTTCGGAATCTTCTCTCCCCACCTCCACTACCTCGCCTGCTCTCACAATTACAGCGGGAGAGTGATCAGATTTGTGTGCTTTGACGACACGCAGACTACGTTTGCACATGCCCAATAACTGCTGACTGATTGGAAAACTACTCGGAGATATGAAAGGCTGCACAGAAAGCTGTAGTATTCGATAGTCATGAAATTCGTGGGCAGCAGCTCGAAGGAGTTCACTGGTGTTCTCAACAAGGTGCACAACAACCATATACTTGCCCTCTTGGCGAAGTTGACGCACTGCTGGCTCGAAGTCTGAATCCCCAGTTACGATTATGTAAACATCTGCATCATAGCGCATCATATCAACTATCATCTGTGTATCTACAATCGAACGTTTGTAACCATTTGTTGACACATATCGGGGCTCAAATCCCGCTCTTCGCATACGTATCTCTATTGGAGGATTAGCTTGAGCCAAATATACACGTGCTAAAGTTACCCGTCCGTACACTCTAGCGAAGAATTGAATGTAAGAATACTCAACAATTGGATAACCAGCCTGTTTCAATGAAAGATATAGATTGTCATTGTCAACAAATATGGCGACTCGACGTGATTGACTTCGAGTAACAGTCGAAAATGCCTTTGTTTTTTTCACTAGTTCCCTCCCCCCTCGATAAGCGCTTCTAATGAGCCGGTGCCAAAAGCCTCCCAGGCCGCCAAAATGATTTCAGGCAGATTAAAGGAAACCACCTGGCTTTTACTACCCATCAATAACCTAAGTGAATCAATACCATAGCGAATTATTTTCCCTCGCCGCGTGAGTACTGCTAGACTATTCGTTAATTCTTGAACTTCTTTGTACTCTTCCTGAGATAAAGCTACATCTAGCTGCTCTTTCACTTTCTCAGTTTCATCCGTAAACATCCTAAGGATTTTGTTTGTGAAATCCTCCCACCCTTTTTGATCTCTTTTTTCTGGTATTTGTAATCCATTGAAGAGGACTTCTTTTGATTCTAGGAGTTCTATCTTTCCCGAAAGGAGGTTCATTTTGAACCAACTGGGATTCTCCTCCCTAAGGGGAAGGTTGAGAACCTTCAGTAATTGTTCTAACTTGTCTTGTCCAAAGACCTCGTTTAATTCAGCTTGTGCAGTAATTGCTCGGTGATCCTTACTCAAAGACCCCCAAGCCATGAACCGGAAATTAAATTCCAGAGATATATCCGAGTTACTTCTCACTAACTCTCCTTGCAAGTGCTCGGGATAAGTTTCGTGAAGACACCTAATTGTAACTTCATCAAATATTCTTGTTTGGGCTAGGAGCATTCGTGTTTCTTCCTCAAACCCAGCCACACTACCCTTCCTGAGAGTAGATTCAATAACCTCTTCGATACATACCTCCCAGAGATTTAGTGACATCTCCGGAAAGTAAGGCATCTGCAACCTAAGGGTTTGCGCGCGTTCCTTAACGTCCTGCTTTCTCCATTCCTTTAGAGTATCTTCAACTTCTCTGAGCTTCTCGGCAGGATACTGACTAGATTCAGATGCGGAATTTGTGTTTAAGTTTTCCAGAATTTGCTCCAACTCTGCTACCATGAAATTACGTATTAGCTCAGTAAAGGTAGTTCCTGTTTCGGATGCCCTCTTTACTAACCAAAGATATGATGGGAATGACACGCGAAACGATTTCGTGACATACTTTGCTGAAGGCAGATAGGTCTGTGATAGGGCTCTCGCAAATTCCTTTGCTTCAACATATCGTTCTTCCGAGATTAGTTCTTTTAGCCGCTCTTTTGCTTCGCCCCTAGAAAACACCCAATACTTCCTTGCCCCCGCTTCTACAGGAATCCCATCCCGGAGCCAAGCGAGGAATTGGGCAGCTCTCTCAGATATTGGCTCTTCCATTTAACGCGCCCACTAATAATTGTAAATATTAATTTATAAATATATGTAAATCAAATACTTTATGATTGTAAATTATCTCTGGACTGGATATTGATTCTTAAAAGTACATGAAAGAGCGAAAACTTCTAACAGAACAGCAAAGTAGACCATAGCATGCCCGAACCACCAGAGGATGTACATCTCGCCATCACCCGATTCAACCGCCAATACAACCCCACTATAAAGGCTAAGTTTCTCAACTTCAGCGACAACGAACTCCACATCCAATTCACCGAATCTCTGAGTAGTGTCTCTAGAATCTCTGATTATTTTGAAGAATTCATCATCGAACTCGACGCCTGTGCCCCCATCAGCCTCGCCCTAAAAGACTACACACAGGAAAACGAAGCATCATACCACGTACGCCACTAAGTTACCTACCGAAGCGGCACGTGCACTTGCAGTAAATAGAATAACCTCGGCGTCCTTCCCCAACCGATTTAGATAAGGCACACTTCATTCATCAAAATTCTGAACGACTTGTACAGTTTCGCCAAGATGGTTCAAGACCTCAATTCGCATTGCTATCTGTCCATTAACCGAATGCACAGC
>JAEOSX010000092.1 GCA_016840135.1 Candidatus Hermodarchaeota archaeon | reverse complement strand
GGGCGAGTTTGCTCAAGCGATCGAAGCTTATCTCAACTCCCTTGCCATTAATCCAAGGGACGAGCATTCCTGGTATAATGTTGGCTCAATCCACATTAGAACTCGTGACTTCGATCAAGCAGTCGATGCCTTTGAGAAAGCTACAGTAATAAATCCCAAAGATGAACGTTCATGGTTTGGGTTAGGCGTTGCATTACATGAGAAGGGAGATTTCCCAGAAGCTGTAGAAGCTTTCCAGAACGCTGTAACTCTTCACTCCAAATATCCCCTGGCTTGGTTCCGGCTTGGGCTGGCACACCATTACAGCGAGAATTTGCCTGAAGCCATCAAGGCCTATAAGGAAACCCTAATACTCGACCCAGACAACCTGTTGGCAGAGGAGGCACTTGCCAGAGCTAAGGAAGAGTCTAAACAGAATGATTGAACCGTCTCTCGTAGAGATAAGTGATGGATCAGGCTGGTAAACTAAGTCTTTTATAGAGAATGTTACCCTGATACATTGATGAGTGAATGGGAATTTATAGAACAGCTAGAAGTACCTGCTAGTTGGCTGAAGCCAGAGATGCCTAGCCTAGACGAGGTCTTGAATCAAGAGTTCCCTGAAAGGGCCAGAAATGCTCTAGATGTCCTTGAGAAAATTGAACCAAATGCTGCCCTTGAGTTTGGATTAGTAGCACTAAGGGCAAAACGGGGAGACATTTTAAGTTCCTTACAATTCCTACCTTGTAGTTCGAAACCCGGTGTTGAGTACGGATCTGATGAACACATCACCGCCTCCTTTGAAGCCTTTGACAATCTTGTACCCGCCCTCCTTCAAGGTGTTCAAGGTGTAATCGATGGCTTTAGATTCGAAACAATTGAGCCAACAGAGTTTCCCTATACCGAAATCCCTGCCCTTAGAATGGGTCAGAAGGAGATTCTCTTCTATCATAAATCACTTCTTTCCTCTAATCTCATCCAAGCATTGAAAGCAAGTCTGGAGTCTATTGATGTTTATGCTGGGACCTGCTGGAGAAAGGATGGAACATCAGTAGCCTTCACTATTCCACCTGGTGCAACACCTCCCTCACGTAAGGACCGTATACATCTTCTTCAGGCGATATTCTTTAGCTATCCGATGTGTTGCTACAAAGCCTGGGTCAAAAATGAGGATATCGGAACGCTGCCAGCAACAGGGCACTGTTGGTGCAAACCCAACTGCAAACAGAGCCTTGAGCTTCAACAGAGGTATAAGGCTGTTACCAAGAAATTTTTCCCCGAACTGATAGATACACTGATGGAAGACGGTAGTGTCTGAATACGTGAGTCAACGGAGCTGATTTCATAGATGGCCAGCGACCCCAATCTTATTCCGGTAAAACTAGAGTACAAGGTCCTTGGTGGAGAAACAAGATACATCGAAATTGAACCGTGGAGTCCATCAGTGAATATCTCAGATGAAGATATGATCTCGATAGATTTGGCTCCCCTCAGCCAGTGTGAGAATCTTGTTTCTCTGTCCATTTCGAGTAAGATTCTCTCAGAATTGAAACTAACTCCCCTAAGCCGATGTAGGAGGTTGGTCAGACTCTCAATTACGGGGGGGACGTTCTCCCGGTTGAGCCTCGCACCTCTCAGCAAATGCAAGGAGTTTCACGAACTGGACCTGACGAGCAGCCGGTTGGCACGGTTGAGCCTCACTCCACTTAGGAAATGCCCTCAGTTCAGTAAGCTCAACCTTTCAAACAACAGGCTCGGAACGTTGAACCTATCGCCACTCAAGAGTTGCAAAGAATTGACATTACTGGTCTTGTCAGGGAATCTGCTCAGCCGGCTAGACCTTACCCCCCTCTCGGAATGCGCGAATCTTGAGTTCCTCTATCTATCGAATAACAGATTGACCGGGCTTGATCTCGCACCGCTCAGGAGTTGCCTGAACCTGCAGGTTCTCAACCTCTCAGATAACCAGCTATCAGCACTCGACCTTACTCCTCTTAGTAGTTGTCAAAATCTGGAGTCCCTCAGTCTGTCGAAAAACAGGTTGACGGTTCTTGTCCTAGCCCCTCTGATGAATAGCCCTAATTTGGAACTCCAGCTTGATGGAAACCAGCTGACGCAGCTAGATTTGACACCCCTTGTAATGATTAAGGGTATTGATCTGCGTGAGAATCCCCTCAGAACCCTTGATGTTACACCCCTTTTCTCCATGCCCCTGTTTAGTCTCCTAGCAATTGATGACGGAGTGGTGTTGATGGCATACCGACGGTTCCGGTGGTCACGACCACCTCCTGGGCTGCAAGGCTTAAGGACGAACATCGAATGGATTGAGCGAAGCACTCCTGCGGCTGCTCGAGAGGTGCCAGATGAAAGACGTGCAGAGACGCCCGCAACACGGACCCCGGAAGTGGATACAACACCGAGGGTTGTGACGGGTCCTGTTCGCCGCCGGGCTAGCCCCGAGAAGTTCAGCTGTATTAAATGCGGGGAGCCTATCACGACGGGAGGAACGTTGTGTTCGAAGTGTGGTGGACCTCAGCAGCGTTGCATGATTTGCCGTCAGTTCGTGGGTCGAGAGGAACTCCACTTTCAATGTCCACATTGCAAGCAACTGGCTCACCGAATCCATCTCCTCGACTGGCTTAAGACAAAGGACTTTTGCCCATATTGCAGACGAAAGCTTCACCTCACGATAGGCTGAAGTCAAACTAGAATTTCTGGAGCAACGTAAGGATTTTTTCTTGAGCATCGGAGAGGTGTTCTATGATTACGGCTTCTGGGTTCTTCTGAGGGATTGGAAAATCAGCGACGAAGCGGATGAACACGTCGATGCTGTAGTGACCCGGTTCTACGGCTCCAGCGTCTGAGACATCAAGGTATAGGCGAGTTGGATCCGTTTCCAGGAATGTTTTGGCTGGCCCTTCACGAAACCGCTTTGCGCGTTCTTCAAGATGCCTTGGGCTGCCATGATGAAAATACCCCATCGCTTCAAACATCACGCTTACCTCCTGTGAATCTGGGATGCTTACTGGTAGGGGTGAACGGATGGGATGAATGGAAGCCTTGAAGATTGCACCGTCCTGTTGCCCATTAGGTCCTACATGGGGATTCTCCATCCAGTGATAAACAACCTCTTTAACGAAGCCGTGTTGGATGCCAAGTTTTGCCTTTAGCTTCTGCTCAAGAATGGCTTCATCAAAGAGTTCCCTCTTATCAGTCATATGTGACAAAGACAGGAATTTCCCTGAAAAATCTACCTACAAGAATTAATGTTGAGCAAGGATTTAAGGAAAGAATTGGAAGTTATCCTAGGTAGTTTGTGGAAGTACCCGAGGTTTTGACCTGATGAGCAGAGCAAGACGCCTTGTAGCAATTGC
>JAEOSX010000002.1 GCA_016840135.1 Candidatus Hermodarchaeota archaeon | reverse complement strand
TTGTGACTGCAGGCTTGATTATGCAGCTCCTTGTGGGTTCGCAGCTGATTCGCGTTGATATGGGAGACCCTTACCAGCGGTCACTTTATACTGGAGCGCAGAAGGTGCTCGCAATTTTTATGACTGCCTTTCAAGCTATTGCATACATCTTCGCAGGCGCCTACGGCGAAATCGGTCCTGGCGAAACCATCCTTGTATTCATCCAGCTTATGTTCGCAGGTATTGTCGTCATTTTGATGGACGAGACTATTCAGAAAGGCTGGGGTCTTGGAAGCGGCGTAAGCCTGTTCATTATGGCCAATGTTTGTACGCAGATTGTATGGAATATGTTCTCGATTGGTCCAGCACAGCGGGGCGATCTTCCTTGGGATTTAGTTCCTGGAGAGGGAGGAGCGTTAGAGCCGCGGATATGGTTCCATGGTGTGATTCCCTATCTCCTACAGAACTTTGGTTCAGCGAGTGCTGGTGGTCCTTTTGCTGATCCAATAACAATCTGGTTCCGTCCTCAGAACAGCCGTGCTAGTCTTTTTGGGATTATTGTCACATTCATAGTTTTCATAATTGTAATTTGGATAGAATCATTTAGGGTGAACATACCCCTCCAATATGCAAAGTATCGAGGGTTCAGAGGACAATACCCCATCAAGCTGCTCTATGTCTCGAACATCCCAGTAATATTCACGCAGGCACTATATGCTAATCTCTTATTCATCACACAGATTCTATGGAATAACACGACGTTGGGGCTGGGTGAGGGTGGAACTAATCCACTTGCATTCTGGTTCCATCTTTTAGCCCGATATTCAGTGCCGTCTCCAGGTGCTCAATACCTTGTTCCGCAGCCGATATGCCTTGTATGGTTCTTAACGCCGCCTACTGGGCTCTTTGAACTACTCAGCCCAGCAAGTTTTGGTCTTCTCCGGGGGGTTGGCTACGCCTTGATTCTTATGCTTCTGTGCGCTGGTTTTGCTAGACTGTGGATTGATGTATCAGGTATTGCGCCTCGTGATGTTGCCCAGCAGCTCATCGGTGCGGGTATGCAGGTTCCCGGGTTCCGGCGTTCACCACAAGTTCTCGAAAAAATTCTGCAACGATACATCCCTGTAGTCGCGGTCCTTGGAGGCTTACTAATCGGTGCCCTTGCAGCATTCGCTGACTTCTTCGGTGCATTGTCAACAGGTATTGGTATCCTCCTTGCGGTTGGCATAATGCGGCAGTATTTCGAGATACTAGCTAAGGAACAATTATCCGAAATGCATCCTGCTATGCAGGGTCTACTCGGAATCGGATAGGCAAAGCTGGGCCTAAGGGTTTTGGGTCCTAGAAGCTGTAAACGGGGTCTTCTTCAGGCAGCGGTATCGCTGGCTCGAAAAGCTATTAAGGTTAGGACCAAGACTGTCGCTCGTTTGATGGAGGTTCAACCAGTGAAAACGCTCAAAGTTGTCATAGTCAGTGGCGTTCCTGGAGTCGGCAAGTCGACTGTGATTAATGGTGCTCTCCGAATGGTCGAGAAGAAGGTAGACGTTCAGTTGGTGACCTATGGGGATGTAATGGAGGAAATCGCAACTAAACGTGGACTTGTGAAGAATCGAGACGAAATGCGTAAACTTCCTGCGAATGTGCAAAGAGATGTACAGAAAAGGGCAGCAGAGAAGATCGCAAAAATGAGTAAGAAACAACTAGTTGTAGTTGACACCCACACACTTATTCTGACCCCAGAAGGCTTCCTAATCGGGTTACCTCGCTGGGTGGTGGAAGCTATTCGTCCTTCGTCGTTGGTATTGATCGAGGCGAATCCTCAGAAAATCGCGGGCCGAAGAGCAAAGGACAAGACTCGAAGTCGAGACGAGCAAGATCCAAAGGGGATTGATGCCCACCAACAAATGTGCCGGGCGGCATCGGTGGCTGTGGGCACACTTACAGGTGCCACAGTAAGGATTATCAGGAATAAAGAAGGTAAAGCAGAAGAAGCTGCAGGAATATTCGCGGACCTGCTATTGAAGGTGTGACAGTCATGCAAAATTTCTTGATCGATATTGCAATTATTCTCCGAACAGTAATGGGACCATTCGCAACCATACCATGGTCTGCATTAACAGTGCTATTGATTAGTGTAACGATGGCATTCATCACAAACATGGTCAATAAGCGATTTATTGACTATGATCGCCTTCGGCGGTCCCGGGCTGAAGTCAGTAAATGGCAAGAGATGAAAAGGGAAGCCGGAAAAACAGCGGATGAAAGAGTGAAGCGAAAGTTATTGCTAAAAGTGAAGCGCAGGGAGCGCTATATCACGAAGTTGCAAGGCGATATTGGTAAACAGAGTTTCATGCCTATGCTAGTCACAATTGTTCCCTTTATCCTGATTTTCACAATCATGAATGGTATTTTCATTGATGATTCGTTGCTGGTTTTTCCTGCCCCAGTGCCTGGAGTGGTACTTATTGGTCCCTTGAATTTCAGCCAATTACTAGGTCCATTTGGGCTGGGACTCGGGCATTCCCACCCTCTTTATGGAATACCTATAGGGGCGCAAGGACTATTTTATGTAATCTGGTATATGATTTGCAGCCTCTTGGCTAATATGATTTGGCAACGGGTCCTAGGTACATCAATGACACCAACATAGAATCGGTTTATCCTAGTTAGATTTGTAGAGGTGTGTTTACGACTCTCACAATCGCTGTCAGTGGAGAACACGGCGCCGGTAAATCCACGGTAGCTAAGGCACTGGCGATGGTGTTCAATCTCCGATATGTCTCAGCGGGAATGATTTTCCGCCAACTAGCAGAGGAACACAATAAAACACTAGCTGAATTCAGTGCGATGGCAGAGCAAGACTCTGTGATTGACCGCGCCATCGATGACCGAACCCGGCAAGAAGCGGTCAAAGGAAACGTAGTTATTGATGCCTATATTGCGGGTTGGGTTGCGCGTGATTTAGCCGATCTCAAAATATATCTACGTGCTCCCTTTGAGATACGGGTTCGCAGGATAGCGGAGCGGGAGCAACGCCCATATGCAGAAGTGCTAGAGGAAACCTGTATTCGTGAAAAGAGTCAAAAACGGCGGTTTCAAGATTTCTATGGTATCGATGTGGGGGCAATCCAACTTTTTGATTTAGTTCTCGACACAGCACAGTGGGATGCAAGGGGAGTAGTCAAAATATGCACAGAAGCTATCAAAACCTACCTTCGGAACGCCGCGATAACGACAAGCCGCAACGAAGATACCCCCTAGCCTGTTCCAAGTTATATTCTTGAGCGAGTCTCTGTCATACAATTTATATTGAAAGTGTACTGAAATTAATAACAACCCTTCGTAGGAGAGTTCCAGTTCGGGGAAATAACCTTGTCTGACAAAATAAAGGGAAACCTAGCCCACGTTGACCAACTCGTATCAGAAGGAAGATTCGATGAAGCCCTAGGTATCGTGGAACAGTATATTACCCAATCTACTCTGACTTATGCGGACCGGGCTGCATACAACCTCCTTAAGAGCAATATTCTAAGGCGGCTAGGGCGCTTTACGGAAGCCCTTTCACTCGCCGAGGAGGTTTTCCAAGAAAGCCAACAACGAGGAAGGCGTTTACAGGCAGTTGATGCACTTATTGCAATGACTGAAGTTTTACTAAGATTGGGGCGATATAATGAGATTGCAGACGCGATTACACAAGGAGAACAAATGCTCCATGAACTTGTTAATGCGCCAGAACCCACCCCTAAGGCAGTGAGTGGGCTCCGCGCCCGGCTTCGCCGAATTCTTGGTCGTGGTAGGCAGAGCCAACCAAGCTATGCTCTCTCTTCCGCAGATCAAATTAATCCTTCAGAAACACCTAACCGACAAGTCGCTATTGCAAAACGAACAGTGAAGTTCCTTCATTTCAAGGGCGCTATTTCTATGCAGAAAAGTGACTTTGAACAAGCAGGCAAGTATTTCCAGCAATGCTTGGAGATATTCGAAGAACTTGGCGAAACTCAGCGAATTGCCTCCGCTCTCAACAATTTAGGTGTTGTTTACAGTATGAAGGGTGCTTGGGATCAAGCTCTAGATTATTACCAGAGGTGCTTGACCCTACGAGAACAAGGTGATAAACAGCAATACGCCGTTACGCTTAGCAATATCTGTGAAATCCATCGAAGGAAAGGTGACTTGAACCAATCGCTTGAATGCTACCAGAAAGTACTGCGCACTCATAAAGAAATTGGTAATAATTATCACATTGCGGTAGTTCTCCATAACATCGGTGTCGTTTACTGGCAGCAGGGTGAATTGGCGCAAGCACGGGTGCATCTTGAACAGAGTTTGGTCCTACGAGAAGAAATCAAAAATAAAATCGAAATCTCTGATAGTCTCTTCTTTCTGATTTCCGTAGCTATTGACCAAAAGGCACCAGATACTGCACAACAATATTTCCAGAAGCTTCAGGAAATCCGTAATCAGGAGGATGACAAAACAATTCACCAAAGATGTAGTGTAGCTGAAGCACTTCTACTGAAGATTAGCACCCGGGCTCGCGATCGTGTACGGGCTGAAGAAATACTAGCCCAAGTAGTAGATACAGGAATTGGCGACCTTGAAGTAACCACCATCGCTCTATTACACCTTTGCGATGTGCTTCTTGTTGAATTACGTACATCAGGTGATACAACTGTTCTAGTCGATGTACAGTCTCGAGTGGGTCAATTATTGGAACTAGCCAAAGAGCAGCGCTCAAACTGGCTATTAGCAGAGACCTATGTCTTACAAGCTCGGCTAGCACTGATAGAATTGAATCTCCAAGAAGCCCGACGCCTTTTAACGCAAGCACAGATTATGGCCGATGAGCATGGACTGCATCGTCTAGCAATGATGATATCCAGAGAGCATGATGCTCTGCTAAAGCAGCTAAGCCAATGGGAAGCCCTGATCGAGCGCCAGGCTTCTCTGCAAGAACGAATTGAAATGGCTCGACTAGAGGAGCTGGTAGTACGAATGATTAGGAAGCGGGCAGAGGATATTCCAGAAGAGCCTGAAGAGCCAGTGTTGCTTCTTGTACTGGATAGTACTGGAATCAGTCTATTCTCTAAACGTTTCATCGGCGAAGAAGTGCCTGATGAGCAGCTCATCGCAGGTTTCCTGTCAGCCATCGACGGGTTCAGCCGGGATGCTTTCTCAGCTTCAGGATCCCTAGAACGTATAAAACATCAAGATTACACCCTTCTTATACACGCACAAAAGCCCTTACTCTTTTGTTATGTCTTCAAGGGGCAATCATACGGGGCTCGTCAGAGGCTAACTGCCTTCCTAACTGCCTTGAAGTCTAATGATGCTGTTTGGTACGCCATTACAACTAGACCCAAAGACGCACCTTTACCTCATACTGCAACTTTTGATGCATTAGTGACTGAAATCTTTCAACCAAGTACTAATCGGGTATAAACTGTACCTTCGTCGTTAACCATTTTTCGAGTTGACAAGTTGATTAACGAGACGGAATAGATTTATTTATCTGTAAGCAGTGAATGCCAATCACTAATCCTCCTCGAAGATAACAGGATGACGCTCTCGTGGCGACACGGTTGCTGACGCTCAGGCGGCGGAGGTTGATGATATGAGTGTTAACATAGTTGGTAGTATCGTGGTTAAGACGCACGGTCGGGAAAAGGGAAGACGGTGCGTTGTTGTTGAACGAATTGACAAGAACTTCGTGTTGGTCACTGGGCCGCAAAAACTTTCAGGAGTTCGTCGTCGGCGAGCTAATGTAGATCATGTAGCACCCACCGAACACAAAATTGAGATTGATTCCGGTGCTGACGACAAGGCGGTCACAAAAGCTATTACAGCTGCCAAACTTGAGAAGTTCATCAAAGGAGAGTAGTACTACACCCCATTGGGGGCTGTGAGGATCTCGGCAGTGAAAGTAAGGCGGCTACCCGCTGATAAGGAGAGAACACTAGTAGTTCGGGCTGAGGACACGTCTAACCCAGCCTTCGGCATCGCTCCACAAAATCGGAGTATCCCGGATTTCCTGAAAAGTGGTATCATCAACATCGACAAGCCGCCGGGACCAACTAGCCATGAAGTAGTATCATGGGTTAAACGTATTCTAGGTATAGATAGAGCGGGTCACTCGGGCACGCTCGACCCGAAGGTCACAGGCTGTTTACCAGTGATGCTAGGAAATGGTACGAAAATCGCCAAGTCCCTGCTAAAAGCTGGGAAAGAATATGTTTGTATCATGCGGCTGCATAAAGAGGTGGAAGAAGAAAAAATCCATGCAGCCTGTGCCGAGTTTATCGGTCCAATATACCAGCGTCCTCCACTCCGCTCGTCAGTTAAGCGCAGGCTCCGAATACGAAAAATCTACTATCTAGACATACTGGAAGTAAAGGGGAAGGATGTCCTATTCCGAACAGGCTGCGAGGCTGGCACTTACATTAGAAAGCTTGTTTACGACTGCGGAGAGGTTCTCGGATGTGGTGCCCATATGGCTGAGCTTCGGCGAACCCGCTCAGGTCCCTTCAAGGAAGACGAGAAGCTGGCAACTCTCCATGATTTAATTGATGCATACCATTTCTGGAAAGAGGATAAAGATACACGGTTGATTAGCCTTTACTTGCAACCACTCGAAAATGGAGTGAGGCACCTACCTAAAATCATAATTCGTGACTCAGCCGTAGGTGCGATATGTCATGGAGCAAATCTTGCCGTCGCCGGCGTGCTCCAATTACACTCAGATATCAAACGAAGCGACATTGTAGCAATAATGACATTAAAAGGTGAACTTGTCGCCACCGGCATTGCTCAACAATCCGCTGAAGCGATTACAGACGCTAAATCAGGCATTGTAGTAGACATAAACAGAGTTGTAATGGCACCAAGTGTCTATCCAAAATCATGGCAGAAGTCATGATGACCCCAGATGATTTTAATTAGTTTGCATGCAAAATGAGAGATGGCGCCGCGGATGAGATTTGAACTCATGAGACCAATGGTCAATGGCTTTTCGGTATGGATAAGAATCCATTTCCAAGCCATCGCCCTACCGGGCTGGGCTACCGCGGCTATGTTGTCTTCCCTTGGTTTTACCCTTTTAAGGATTTTCTCGTGAACTCCATACCAGACATTATTCTATCGAGTTGTCACGCCTCTCAAACTCTGGTCTCAATACATCAACAAATTTAAAAGGCGCTCTTGTATCCCCTTCCTGCGGTAGCCTCAGAGCTGATGCTATCTTAATTTAAGAGGTGCTAAAGTGTCCTCCTCATTTCGCCACATTGTACGGATTGCCCGAACTGACATTGACGGAACGATGAAACTAGACAAGGCGCTCAGCGCTGTAAAAGGTGTAGGTCATCGTTTGTCATTCATCTTAGTCAAGGCTGCAGGATTGAATCCTGATCAACGGGCGGGCTTCATCACTGACGAAGATATCGAGAAGCTTGAAGAAATCCTAAAGGAGCCCCAAAAGTTTGGAATTCCGAACTGGATGGTGAATCGTCGTAAGGATATGGCATCTGGTCTAGACAAGCATATAGTTGGTGCCGATCTAGACTTTCAGCTGAAAATGGATATTGATTATCTCATGAAGACCAAGTGTTGGCGTGGAATTCGTCACGGACTTGGCTTAAAAGTGAGGGGACAGCGTACCCGATGCACAGGCCGAAAGGGCCGAACAGTGGGTGTGACACGTAAACGAAGAGGTTGAGAGGCGAGAAATAATGGGAGGTATACGAAAACCCAAAAAGAAATACCACTCACCAGGACATCCTTGGCAGAAGACGCGCCTCGCAGAGGAGCTAAATTTCGTAGGTGAATACGCTTTAAGGAATAAGCGTGAATTATGGAGGCACCATGCGTTATTAGCCCGTTTTCGAGGGATAGCGCGCGACATTCTCGCATTACCGTTTGATCGACGTGAGCTACAAGAAACTCAACTATTAGGACGTTTACAACGTTTGTCTTTGGTGAAGGAGCACTCATCTCTAGATGATGTGCTAAACCTCACAATCCGTGATGTTTTAGAAAGGCGACTCCAGACTCAGGTATTTCGTCAGGGTCTAGCAAAGTCTTTCCATCACGCTCGCCAGCTTGTTACTCATGGACATATCATGCTAGATAATCATCGTGTCTCATCACCAGGGATGCTCCTTCAAAAGGGACAGGAGCGGTCTCTAGCATATTCAACAGCTAGCCCTTATCAAAGCGCAAACCACCCAGAACGCCCCACGGGTGATGAAGTGGAACCAGGACCCGCTCCTAAACCATCAAGAGACTCTCAGCCTGAAAAACCTGAGGGTAAACAAAGACGAAGTTGAATGGAAAATGCCTGAAGAAAAACCAAAGCCAGAATCTGAAGAAACACCTGAGAAAGAAGAGGACATAACGTCAGAATCCCCTTCAACCGAGTCATCCGAATCATCCGACGAAAAACCCAAACCCACTGAAACTGAAAAAACAGAAAGACGAAGTACAACTAGAACCTCGCGACGAGAGGGTTCTAGAACAGGTGGTCGACGGGTTCGGACCCCTACTCCAATTGAGAGCAAGGAGAAATGGGGCGTCGCTCACATCTACAGTTCATATAATGACACAATCGTTCATATCACGGACCTGACAGGGGCAGAAACCATAGCCCGCGCCTCAGGTGGGATGATTGTAAGAGCTGATCGTGATGAAAGTTCGCCATACGCGGCTATGCAAGCAGCTTTTCGGGCTGCTCGTACTGCTATGGACCGCAACATTACACGAATCAATATTAGGGTTCGTGCTCCAGGTGGGCATGGCCCTAAAACACCAGGGCCCGGGGCTCAAGCAGCCATTCGTGCATTAGCTCGGGCGGGTCTTCGTATTGGACGGATTGAAGAGGTAACGCCCATGCCCCATGATGGTACACGCCGCCCTGGTGGACGGAGAGGTCGTCGAGTATAAGGAGTAAATGTGTCGTATGTAGCGGGGAGGTGTAATCTTGAAAGTATCACTGCTAGAAAAAACTGAGGATACGATTATTCTACATATTCAAGATGTAAATCCTGGGTTTTTGAACGCCCTCCGTCGCATCATTCTTTCTGAAACACCAGTCATGGCGATTCATGAAGTAGTAATATTGGAGAACCAGTCACCCCTGTTTGATGAAACTATTGCCCATCGCCTCAGTTTAGTGCCTCTAAGAACCAATCTTGACCGCTATACACTACCGGAAGAGTGTGAATGCAAAGGTGTGGGCTGCAATCTATGCCAAGTCGGATTTACCCTAGAAGTGGAGGCTCCTGAAGAAGGATATGTCGCAACTACAGGAGACCTAAAACCTCAGGATCCTGACATTGTACCGGTTAGTGAAGATATACCTATAGCAAAACTTGCGAAGGGTCAGCGTATTGTAATTGAAGCATTTGCCAAACTAGGCATAGGAAGGGAGCACGCAAAGTGGCAACCAGTTTCTTCTGTATCTTACAAGATGGTGCCTAGTGTAAAAGTAGACTCAGCCAAGTGTGATGGTTGCGAAGAATGTGTTAAAGTTTGCTTCAAACAGGTCTTCGAAATGGAGGGTGGCAAGGCTGTTGTCGCTAGGGAAATGGACTGTAGTCTCTGCAATCTTTGCACCAAGGAATGCGTCGGGCAGGCAATCACTATAGATTATGATAAAACAAGTTTCATATTTGTGCTTGAATCAACAGGCGCGATGCCTCCAGTTACTATTTTTGAGAAGGGCCTTGATGTTTTCAGAAAAAGATTAGAACTGCTCATTGCCCAGTTTCCAGGTCGAAGGTCTAAATCCAAGAGGAAAACCCAGGAGTGATAATCATTGCACACAAAGTCAACTAATGAACAGCAAAGGCGTCTTCTAATCCTCTTAAAGCGGCAGTCTAGAACACCGGGAGGGCGAATCTGGCGAACATTATATGAACGTCTTCAAGCACCTCGTCGAGCGCGAATTGCGGTAAATATTGCGGACCTCCAACGTCATTTCCAGAAGGGTCATACTATGGTAGTTCCTGGCAAAGTTCTCTCAGAGGGCATTGTAACAGATAAACTGCAAGTTGCAGCCCTTTCCTTCTCCTCGAATGCCCGCGTAAAAATTATGGCAGTTGGCGGGAAATGCTTCTCACTTGAGCAGTTGATGGAAAAGAATCCTTCAGGGAAGAATCTTAGATTAATAATGTGAGGAAAATAAATAATGTCAAAAAGGAAGACTACAGTCGCTGTAACTGAGGAAGAATCTACAGTAAAAGAACCTTTAGTCGTTGATGCCACTAACAAGGTAGCAGGAAGGGTTGCTAGTATCGTTGCCAAACAGCTTCTCCAAGGGGAACACGTTATCGTCATCAACGCTGTCAGCGCCGTTCTTTCTGGCAATCGGGCTTCCCTTATCCTAGAATTTAAAGAGCGACTGAAAATCCGCACACGAAGTGCTCCTTGGAAGGGTCCGCTTCATTGGCGTGAGCCCCACTACATACTCCGCCGAATGATTCGTGGAATGTTACCTTGGAAAAGCCCTCGAGGTCGTCAAGCCTTGAAACGTCTTCGTGTTTATCAAGGGGCTCCCGAAGATATAACAATTACACGGCGTCTTGATATCCCTAAATTCACACGGACAGGCCGCCGCACTATCTACCTTAGTGAAATCGCCCGTGAAATGGGCTGGAAGGGAAAAATTTGAAAATTGTAGTGAGTTCAGGAAAACGAAAAACATCAATCGCTCGTGCGACAGTCCGTGAAGGAACGGGACAGGTTCGTGTTAACAAACTATTGTTGACCCATCTAAAGCCTCAAATTGCAAGACATATCATTGAAGAACCTCTTCTTCTTGCGCCGAAAGAGGTAACAGAAAAGATTGATATTAGTGTAAACGTTCGTGGGGGCGGGGTAATGGGTCAAGCGCAAGCTTCACGGATGGCTATCGCGAGGGGGCTTGTCGATTTCACTAAAAGCATCAACCTTCGAACTCTGTTCATTGAATATGACCGAAGTATGATTGCAGGAGATTCGCGTCGTAGGGAGCCTAAGAAGTTCGGCGGTCCTGGTGCACGTGCCCGTAAACAAAAGAGCTACCGATAAAGGAGATTAATCTTGATAATTCCGATTCGATGTTTTACCTGTGGTCGGCTCGTCGCTGATAAATGGACTGAATATAGTAGACGTATTCGCCAAGGGGAAAACCCTGCTGCCGTTCTCGATTCCCTAGGGCTTAAACGGTACTGTTGCCGTCGAATGCTCATTAGCCACGTTGATTTGATTGATGACATACTACAATTCGCGGAGAAAACATAAAAATGACTGAAGACCTCCTCGTGCCTCTTGATCAATACCTAGCCGCTGGTATTCACATAGGAACTCAAGTAAAGACTGTCTCGATGGAGCCCTACATCTATCGGGTTCGCCAAGACGGTTTATATGTTCTAGATATCAGGAAATTCGATGAGCGACTACGTATTGCCGCAAAAACTCTTGGACGTCAAGAGAACCCTGCAAAAGTCGTTGTAGTCGGTGCCCGTCAATATGCACAGAAGCCTATCCGCACATTCAGTGGCGCAATAGGCGCAACCCCTCTTGCTGGGCGTTTTATCCCTGGGACCTTCACTAACCCTCGGCTTCCTCAATATACTGAACCAGAGTTGGTTCTAATCACTGATCCCAGAGCGGATTATCAGGCCGTGAAAGAAACAGCTAAAATTCGGATTCCTATCATAGCTCTGGTTGACACGGATAACTCGCTATCGTATATTGATCTTGCAATCCCTGCCAACAATAAAGGTCGACAGTCATTAGCGCTGGTGTTTTGGTTACTGACTCGAGAAGTGCTCAAGGAAAGAGGCGAGTTGACTCCTGATACCGAATTCAATCTGCGACCAGAAGACTTCGTGGCTATGCTTCGCCGTACTGAGTAGATAGGTTCCTTAGAGAATGCAAAGCATCCTTTCAAGATGGATGCGTTGACTGTAGTACCAAACCTGAGGAACATAAGTTAATAGAAATCCTACAAATAGAGGAAAGGCTATTAAGTTCCTCTAACTAGCTCGTTTCGGTGTCGATTTATGGGCAAAGGAAGCGGATACGGAAAATCCATTCTTTTTGGAGAACATTTTGTGCTCTACGAGTACAAGGGTGAAGCCTTACCCGCGATTGCAGCGGCGATCGGCTCAAGCACTACATGCTACGTAAGACCAATTTCATCACCGGGCTGGAGATTAACCGATCGTAGACCTGCCGTACCTGGATATAAGAGTAAGAAGAAGGAGGAACAGAAGGTTTCCATAGATAATATCTTACGCTTTGCGGGCATCGACGTAAGTGAACAAGGCATTCACATAACATTAGATGGAAAATTAGTGTGTGCAAGTGGAGTTGGAGCCAGCGCTGCTAGTTGTACAGCCCTAGCTCGTGCACTGAATGATGAATTTGAACTGGGATGGGACGACCATCAAGTTAATGCAGCAGCCTTTGAAGGCGAGAAGGGTTATCATGGAACACCTAGTGGGATAGATAACACTGCTGCAACCTTTGGAGGCATTGTATGGTTTCAAAGAGATGCCTCTGGTGGTCCTCCGACAGTTGAAACAATCAAACTGAAAGAACCTGCAGAGCTTGTGATTGCCTCTTCAGGAATAACGGCTAGCACAAAAGAAGTAGTGGGCGATGTCCTACGAATGAAAGAGGAAAAAACAAACTGGTTTGAACAAATTCTAGAGGATTACAAAGATATTGTGGAAGCTGGTCGCCAAGGCTTGCAAGAAATGGACCTGAGATTGATTGGTTTGCTAATGAACCAGAACCACAACCTCCTAATCGAAATCGGTGTCACTTGCGACGAAATAGAGGAGATTGTTGGGGTTGCACGTAAGGCAGGGGCTTGGGGCGCGAAAGTGACGGGGACTGGTCGTGGGGGAAACGTAATTGCTCTGACACCCGGGCGGGCATTACAGCGTAACGTAGCAGGCGCCATCGAGCAGCGAGGTTACAGTGTTTGGTCGACCCGGATTGGTGTCTGACATCTGGAGGTGTCGTTTCATGGGATTGCGTGAATATATTGAAAGGCTGGAAAAAGAAGGAGTACTCCTAAAAATCGGCAAGTCTGTGTCAAAGCAGTTGGAAGCAGCGGGGCTCCTAAAGACAGCAGAACCTCGTCCAGTACTATTAGAAAAGGTCAAAGAAACGCCTGGTTACCGTATTATGGGCAACATCTTTTGTACAAAAGACAGCATTGCCTCCTATCTAGGAATATCTGCTAGCGACCTTATCCCCACATTAACACATGCAATCGAACATCGATCATCACCTGAGGTCGTCGAGAAGGCGCCCTGTCAAGAAATAGTAGAACCTAAGGTCAATCTGAGCAAGGTGCCTATCCTTCTTCATAACAAACGTGATGGTGGTCCCTATATATCGTCAGCAGTTGTTGTAACTGCCCACGAGGACTATGGACAGAACCTGGACTTCCATAGGGCTATGCAGATATCGAAGGACAGGATGAGCACACGTATAGTAGCACGTCGGGACTTTCACACATTCTTAGAAAAGAAAGGTGAACTGCCCGTAGCATTCTGTGTTGGCAATTCACCTAACATTCTAGTTGCAGCAGCTACATCCGTAGATATCGGCATCAACGAGCTTGAAATAGCGAACGCACTCGAACCAATCCGTGTTGTGAAGACAAAAACATCAGAGTTGTTAATTCCAGCAGATTGTGAGTGGGTCCTCGAAGGACGAGTCTATCTAAACGAACGCTATGATGAAGGGCCATTCGTAGATCTTACTGGAACTTATGATGTTGTACGTCAAGAACCTGTTTTCGAGGTCAAGTGCATTACCCATCGAAAAGATGCGATTTGGCAAGCACTACTTCCAGGAGCTTTTGAGCATAAAGTGCTGATGGGTATGCCTCGAGAACCCACAATCTTCAGGAAGGTAGTTGAGGCCGGTGTGAAATGCCTAGATGTTAACATCAATCCAGGAGGATGCAGTTGGCTACACGCAATAGTGAAGATTGATAAACGAAAGGAGGAGGATGGCAAACACGCAATTGCCGCCGCTTTTGCGGGTCATCGAAGCTGCAAGCACGTTTTCGTAGTCGATAAGGATATTGATATCTATGACCCTCTTCAAGTTGAATGGGCGATGGCTACACGCTTTCAAGGCGACCGAGACCTAGTCGTGAAACCTAAGGAAAGAGGTAGCAGCTTAGACCCAAGCGGAGAGCCAGACACACACCAAACCACAAAGATGGGTTTTGATCTTACCAAGCCATTGAAAGGAACTGGTTTTGATTTGGCGCTATTTCCTGAAGTCGATTTGAAGGATTACTTGGAGTGAGAAGTGGAATGAAACTGGCGTCTCTTGAGCGAGAAATGCTAGCAGGAAAACATGGAAAGGCAACTCAAAAGAGTATGGAGATTCTACTGGCCCTTGGCGAGATTTACGATGCTAAGCGAATGATTCCTGTCACTTCGGTTCAAATCGCGGGGGTCAGCTATGCTAATCTCCGCGAACCTGGCCTAGAATGGCTTGCAGAAATGGCAAAGGATGGGAAAGTCCAGGTCCTAACAACACTGAATCCCGCAGGAATGGATTTGGATAATTGGAGGGCGCTCGGTATTGACCCCGAATTCGCGAAGAACCAAGAGCGGGTCATTGATGCCTTTGCCAAGATGGGCATCATCACAACCTGTACCTGCACGCCCTACTTGATTGGTAATCTCCCCCACTTCGGTGAACACATCGCTTGGGCAGAAAGTAGCGCCGTTTGCTTTGCTAACTCTGTTATTGGCGCCCGAACCAATCGTGAGGGCGGGCCAAGTGCCCTTGCCGCTGCCCTGACTGGCGTCACGCCTGAATATGGTTACCATCTTGACCAGAATCGACAAGCTCACATTACCTTTAAGGTAAAAGCTAAGGTTCAAGGAACAGCCCGATTTGGCACTTTGGGTAAAGTGATTGGAGATACTTTGGATGGCAATGCGGAGTGGACAATTCCATACATCAGGGGAATTCCCCAAGCAAGCACTGACGAACTCAAGTCCTTTTGTGCGTCTATTGCTACCTACGGGGGTACCGCTCTTTTCCATATGAGGGGCATAACACCAAATAAAACGGAGATTCCACAAGATCTCCTACTAATTACTGAGAAGGATATGGCAAAATCAGAGAAGGAACTAAACGATGAAGAGGCAGTCATAGACTTTGTAAGCATAGGCTGCCCTCATGCATCCATCAAGGAAATTCGGCGCATTGCAGAACTTGTAGAAGGGAAACAGGTTACCAAAGAAACCTGGTTGACAACTGCACGGCCTACGAAGCGCATTGCTGACCGTGTGGGTTACACGGCGATAATCGAAGCTGCTGGAATCAAATTCGCTTGCGATACGTGTTGTGTCGTTGCACCTATCAAGGGGCGTTTCAAAGGACTAGCCACCGACTCTGCGAAAGGCTGCTATTACGCCCAGGGGCGCCACAAGTTCAAAACCAAACACTGTTCTTTGGAAGAGTGCATACAGGAGGCTTTATCGCGATGACAAAGTTCCAAGGTCGAAAAATAGCACAAGGCACGGCTTCAGGAGAAGCATTAGTAACTAGTCAGGGTATTTCGTTTTATGGCGGCGTGAATCCGGATTCAGCGGTTGTTGTTGAAAAGGGACACGAATTAGAGGGAAAATCTATCGCTGGGAAGGTTCTTGTTTTTCCAAGAGGAAAAGGGTCAACTGTGGGCTCTTATGTAATCTATCAACTAGCAAAAACTGGTAAAGCTCCTGTCGCTATTGTCAATAAGGAGTGTGAAACCATAACTGCTGTTGGCTGCATAATCAGCAACATTCCAGCTGTTGACAAGATTCCTATCGAGAAGATTAAAACTGGTGATCAGCTCTACATTGATGCTACTAAAGGTCTTGTTGAAATCAGATAAAATAGTGGAAAGCGGAAGAATGAACATAACTCGACTTAAACATCATTTATTGGAGTTAATGGGGGCTGTCTGATTGGTTACATCCTCTGGTAAAGCAAGTAGAGCAAGAAAGCAATCCTTGACTGAGGAGCGTAAACTCGATCACATAAGAATTTGTCTCGAACGTGATGTACAATCAATATGCCCTACAGGATTTAATGACATCCGGCTAGTACACAACGCGGTTCCAGAAATAAATCTTAGTGATGTGGATCTGGAATGCGTCTTCCTTGGTCACCAACTAAAAGCGCCTTTAATGATTACAGCGATGACAGGCGGTCATAGCGAAGCGACTCCAATTAACCAGAACATTGCCCAGGCAGTTGAGGAGTTAGGGTTGGCAATGGGCGTTGGTAGTCAACGGGCTGCGCTAGAAGACAACTCTCTTTCAGACTCTTTTACCATCGCACGGAGAACCGCCCCAACAGCCTTCCTTGTCGGTAATATCGGTGCTCCTCAACTCTCTCTAGGTTATGGCGTCAAAGAAGCACGAGCAGCCATCGAAATGATTGGCGCTAATGCTTTGGCAATTCATTTCAATGCTGCTCAGGAGGCTGTTCAACCTGAAGGAGAAGCCACCTTCACTGGTGTTCTCCATTCTCTTCGAACTCTCATTAGAGATATTGAAGTTCCCTTAATAGCCAAGGAGACAGGTGCGGGGATAGACCGTGAAGCCGCTCGGCATTTGGCGAAAACAGGAATAAAAGCCCTAGATATTGCGGGATTGGGAGGAACAAGCTGGCCTGCAGTAGAAGTAGAGCGTGCAAAGGCTGGTGACACCCGAAAAGCACTATTAGGACGTTGGTTTGCCGATTGGGGCATACCTACTGCTGCAAGTACATACGAGGTATCTAGGTCTGTAAACCTCCCCATTATTACCTCTGGTGGTGTTCGTACAGGTATTGATGCCGCTAAGGCTATTGCTCTAGGCGCTCAATTGGTTGGTGTAAGTCTTCCTGTGCTAGCTCCTGCTACTGTTAGCGCGAAGGCCGTGCGTGTGTACCTAGAGGCACTTATTTCCGGACTGAAAGCATCAATGTTCCTCGTAGGAGCCAGTAACCTAGAGGAGCTATCGAAGGCGCCTCTTGTGATTGGCGGGGATACGCAAAACTGGCTTTTAAGTCGAGGTTATAATCCCAGCCAACTAGCAAGTAGGAGTATTAAGTGAGAAAAGTAAACAAAATACGGTAACCCGTGTTGCAGGAAAAAGGTTAAAAAGTATACCAAGTTGTACTCTGACGCCGCAGCCGGAGGGATACATCTCTTTCGTCTGCTGGTATCGACAAGGCCCGATGAAGAATTACGTTGAGGTGTTCTTGTTGTCAAAACCACATGTTAAATTCACTGCCCCTAAAGAGCTTCAGGATAAAGCTTTAGAAATAATAGAGATAGCCAGAGACACTGGTAAGGTTCGGAAAGGCACAAACGAAACCACAAAGGCAATCGAACGTGGTATAGCGAAACTAGTTGTCATCGCAGAGGACTGCGATCCTCCTGAAATTGTCTTTCACCTTCCCCCCCTATGTGGAGAGAAGAATGTTCCTTACATCTTCATAGCGAATAAAGAAAAACTGGGTGGTGCTCTAGGAATTGATGTTCCTTCGGCATCAGCAGCAGTCATCGAACCAGGTGAGTCCAAGCGGCTAATAGATGATTTAGCGAAGAAACTGAAGGAGCTAACCTCTTAAAGGCGCCTAGTAGGTGACCGATAGTTGAGTAGAGAGGAGACAGGAATCCCAG
>JAEOSX010000091.1 GCA_016840135.1 Candidatus Hermodarchaeota archaeon | reverse complement strand
GGTATCGGAGGTCGGGGCAGTGACGAAGGGGAGCTAAGTCAACAGCATTCAGGGGATTATCTGAGAGTTGGAGCCTTTGGAGACGAGGAAAGTGACAGAGTGGAGCCAAGTCGATGGACACAATCCCCTTGACAGAGAGGTGAATCTCCGTTGAGGAGGATTCGAATTCACACGCCATCTCCTCGCCAGAAGCTATCCGATAATGAAAGTTGATCAAGGTCACGGGTAATCTTCCGCCCACTAGAGGGCTAGGGAACTTTGGTTTTTAGTATTTCTCATCGAGTTGGTCAAGCTTCATGACTCTTCATAACACTCAACATGTTCAGTCTCTGACCACATCGGTTCTCTTCAATGAAATCCTTCTCCTCAGATTAAGAGGGCTGAAGGAAGGGGGGGACTACAAGGCGATAAGCAGGTAGAATAAGAATCCTATGAGAAGGACAATAACACCAGCAGCCAGGAAGGCGAGGGCATTTTCACCACGTCCTGAAACTGGTCCTCGGTAGATTGGACGTACCACGGTGGGGGCGGTCGAAGAGGTTTCTGAGCCACCAAGGAAACTTGCACTAAGCAGTACTCCAACGAATATCAACACTATCCCTCCTCCAAAGAGGCTACTGCTGATCCCACCGAACAAGCTAGAAGGAAAACCAAGTGAAAAGGAGCTGAGGAAAGAGAGGTAGCCCAGAGAAACCGCGATGACCACACAAGCAACTAAGATTACAGCGAATCGGATAAAGAAGAATTTCCGCCTCATTGTGTCTCATGTAACTATTGAGGAACCATTCCTAAAAACGTATGCTTGAGATGCTCGCCCTCCATCGTTAATCCTCCCACAAGTCTTGATCATTTGGTGATATGCTCGACGGAAAAATTAAATGACGAGTAGGTTTAACTTGGCTCCTTCCTTGCTTGACTGGTCTTGGGTGTATATCTATGCGAGATGGGTTAAAATCACTGATTATTGTGTCTCGGTCTGAGTTCCTTCCCGCCAACCTCACCCAGTTCTTCATCGGCGTTGCCTGGGGTATCAACCCTGCCCTAGGAATCTCTTGGGAACTAGGACTATTGCTATTGCTACCGTTTCTTATTATCACGCTTGCCGCTGCTTGGGGCGCACAAGCGAACAGCCTATTCGACTATGAGCTAGACTCCAAGGACAAAAGGAAAGCTAATCTTGTCCAGGCAATGGACCACCTTGGGCCCAGCAAGGTCAAGGGCTTCATGGTGCTCGAGTTCCTCCTGAGCCTCCCCCTCCTCTTTCTTCTGGTAACCTATAGGGCGAACCTCACACTTCTCCTGATATGGGGCGTGGGGTCCTTTCTGACCTTCTTCTACTCTGCACCACCTATCCAGCTGAAATCTCGGTCATGGCTCCAGGCTGTTGCCATCATGCTGGTTCTCTCCATCTTCCCGCTACTCTTCATGTTCTACACCCTCACAGCTGCAATTGATCCCATATTCTTGTGGTTCCTCACTGGTCATACTCTGATAATCTGGAGCATCATCGTCCCTGCTGAGATCCGTGACTACTTCGGTGATAAGGCTCTTGGCGTTGAAACCGCGACGGTCCGCCTTGGTCTTGAGAATGCCTCCCGTGCCAGCGCGGTCCTTCTTGTTCTTGGAACCCTTATTGCCGGGGAAGCCCTTTTCATCCGCCTCGTCATGGAAACCCACATACTCTTGACTTTGTCCCTCATCGCCATGGCAGCTGCGACCATCGTGATCCTACGGCATCTCTGGCGGCTCCACGTCCTCTCAACAGAGTACGAGAAGTCCAAGGATAAAGCCATCGCTGAAGCGATTGTAGACCTGTCAGCACGTAACCCAAAATGGATTACCCTGGTCACCCAGGCTAGCGTCTTAGTTGCGGTAGTGCTTCTTATCGGTAAATTCTTCTTCTGAGCTAGTATCTCTCTGGTAGTATTCCTGGTACTCGGCTGAAGTCCTTAACATTGCGAGTGACAATTGTTTTACAGCGATGAGCCAACAAGATACCAGCGATAAGTCCATCCATGACGTTAATCATTTGGCCTTCTCGAGTTAGCTTACCTAGTATTTTTGCAGCAGTCAATGCGCTCAGGTGATTCAAGGGGAAGATCTCTAAGCGGCTGAGTAAGGCCTCTGCTCTAGCCATCTTGGTTTTTTGTACACCCATCTGACTGGAGTAGATTCCGTAGACTATTTCGAACACATTGATTTCAGTTGTTGCTGCACCTCCCTCTTCATCCAGCTTTCGTGCTTTTACAGCAGCCTCACTATCACCGCGGAGCAAATCAATTAGGAAAGTTGTATCGACTGCCTTCATTGTGTCTCCCTTCCTCCAAGAGAGTTTGTGGCACGTTGTCGAAGATCCTTAATTCTTCTAAGAAGTTCCTCCATCTCCTCGTCTGGGATATCAGACCACAAACCAGCACACTCACTAATCTTGCTACGCCGGACAAGCCGTTTTAT